>NZ_SOGP01000008.1:0-152198 GCF_004403435.1 Cryobacterium sp. TMT1-66-1 | reverse complement strand
ACGCCGCGCCCTCGCCGCGCGCGACGGCGGATGCCGCTGGCCCGGCTGCGACCAACCACCCTCGTGGAGTGAAGCGCATCACATTGAAAACTGGGCTGATCTGGGCTTTTCCAACATCGATCAGGCCATACTGCTCTGCTCCCACCACCATCTATTGCTCCACAATCGGCACTGGCGGGTCCTATTCCTCGACGAAACATACTGGCTGCAACCTCCGGTCGAGACTGATCCCGAGCAAACCCTGATTGCGCTGCCCAGCAAGAACCCGCTCATGCAGGAGCCGACGCTGCTCGAAGCGCCGCAGTAGCGTTACGCGGCGGCCAGCTCAGACCGGTCGCGTTGGACGATTGCGGTTGACAAGCTCGACCGACGAGATGGTTGGGCTCCACACCTTGGGTCCCGACGGGGCGGGACGATCGAGGGGCTCTACCCGACGATCAGGCTTTGCGACCTACGTGCCGTTCGGCGTGCTCGCCGCCGAGTCGGCGAGCACCGAGGCGGCGCGGCCGGCCATGATCGCATCCGCTGCCCGCACCAGCGCCAGGTGTGAGAGCGCCTGCGGAGTGTTGCCCATCTGGTGTCCGTTGGTCACGTCGTATTCTTCCGAGAGCAGCCCCACATCGTTCACGAAGCCGAGCAGGGTGTCCATGAGCGCGGTGGCGTCGTCGAGGCGTCCCGAGGCGGCGTATTGCTCGACCAACCAGAACGAGCAGGCCAGAAACGGATGCTCACCCGGCGGCAGGCCATCCACGGCGGCGCGCGTGCGATACCGCAGGAGCAGGCCATTGTGGCTGAGATCCGCCTCGATCGCGGCCACGGTGCCGAGCATGCGCGGATCAGTGGGCGCGCAGAAGCCGACCTGCGGGAGCACGAGGAGGGAGGCATCCACTTCGGTGCTGCCGTAGTACTGCACGTAGCTGTTTCGAATTACGTCAAAGCCGCTGCTCTCGATGTCGGCGCGCACCTCGTCACGCAGGGTCTTCCACCGGTCGAGCGGACCGTCGAGGCCGTACTCCTCGATGCCGCGCACCGCACGGTCGAAGGCGGCCCAGACCATCACCCGCGAGTGGGTGAACTCGCGGGCTTGACCGCGCACCTCCCAGATTCCCTGGTCGGCACGGCGCCAGTTTTTCTCGAGAAAGCCCATAAGGGCACGCTGCAGCGGCCAAGAGAACTCGTTCTCCTGCACCCCGGCGGCGCGGGCAGCGTGCAGGGCCACCATAACCTCGCCGATCACATCGGACTGAAACTGGTCGACTGCGCCGTTGCCGACCCGCACGGGGGAGGCGCCATCGTAGCCGGGCAGGCTGGTCAGTTCACGCTCGGGCAGATAGCGCTCGCCGGAGAGTCCGTACATGATCTGAACATCGCACGGATCGCCGGCAATGGCGCGCAGCAGCCAGGCCCGCCAGCCGTCGGCTTCCACCTCGTAGCCGTGGCTGAGCAGTACTTCGAGCGTGAGTGAGGCGTCGCGGAGCCAGACGTAGCGGTAGTCCCAGTTACGAGTGCCGCCGGCCTGCTCGGGCAGCGACGTCGTCGCCGCCGCCACGATGCCGCCGGTCTGCTCGTGGGTCAGGGCGCGCAGCACGAGCAGCGAGCGCACGACCTCGGCGCGCAGCGGCCCCTCGTGACTGCAACTCGACGCCCAGTTCTGCCACCAGGCGCAGGTCGAGGCGTGGACAGCGTCAATGTCGATGGCCGGCGGAACCTCGCGATGCGAGGGATACCAGGTCATCTGCGCGTCGACCGTCTCGTCGGCGGTGAGCTCGAAGTGTGACACGTGGCGATGATCCGAGGCGCGTAGCTGGGGGCCGCGCACCACGATGGCGTCGGGGCCGGCGATCGCCACGAGGCCGCGCACCTTCTCGCCCTTCAGCTGCCGCACCCAGGGCACGGTCGTGGCGTAGCCGAAGCGAAATCGCAGGTCCTGGACCATCTGCACCGTGCCGCTGATGCCGCGCACGCGCCGCACCAGGTCGGCCCGACCATCGCCGTGCGGCATGAAATCGAGCACCTCGACCTGGCCGGTAGCAGTGGTCCACACCGTCGAGAGCACGAAGGTGTCGCCCTGGTAGCTGCGCACGGCCGTGGCTGTCGTATCGGCGGGGGCCAGTAGCCAGCGGCCGTGGTTCTCGTCACCGAGCAACGCGCCGAACAGCGAGGCGGAGTCGTAGCGCGGCAGGCAGAGCCAATCGATGCTCCCGTCGCGTCCGACGAGGGCCGCCGAGTGGCAGTCACTGATGAGCGCGTAGTCCTCGATATTGAGTGCCATCAGGCCATCCTGTCAGCAGCAGGGTGAGAATTCGCTCCGGATCGGCGCGGCGGGCAGCCGGATCAGGCGACCAAACGAGCCGAGGCGAGCGTTGCTGACGCCTTGTCGATCCAGGCAGCGGATGCCGCGGCCACCTCGGCATCGCTCGTCGGGGCCGGCACCGGCAACGCTGCGGCCGGTTCGCTCCAGTTGGTGATCGGCGCCGGAGTCCAGGACAGCGCGGTCGGCTCACCGCTGGTCTCACCGCGCAGTGCGGCTTGCTCGGTCGTAATGGCCTCGGTGAGCTCGGTCGCGATCTCCCTGGCTTTCAACCCGTGAAAGATTACCTCGGTGTCGTCCGAGCTGCGGGCCACCAGGGTCCAGGCGCCGTGCTCGCCGACCAGCGCACTGAGCTTGTCGTGCAGCAGCTCGAAGATTTGCTCGTCGCGCAATACCGGAGCCGGAGCGATACTCATCGCTGCGCTCGCGGCCAAACGTCGGCGTCGACGACCAAACATGACAAGCCCCTTCCAAACACACGATCACTCTGTTGCAGCCAGCAACAAACTTCTTCGTCCATTTTCGGTGACACAATGCCTGTGGGACGGTGGACACGCCGCAAAAGCGCGGAAGTCAGCTCGCAATCTTGCGTTTATTGGCATCTTCGATGACGGTGCCGACGGCGACAGCGGCGCTCAGAGCCCAGCCGAGCCACAGCATTACCAGGCGCCAATCCCGGGGGCCGTGCCGCGTGGCCTGCACGGTGTTCCAGCCGCCGGCAATCACGCCGATCATCGCACTATTGAATACGAACTTTCGCATGTGAACCTCCGGCATCAGGTTACCCGGGAATGGGCGCTGGACGGCTGGTAACCTTAGGAGGGCAACACAGGTGTGCACCTCGGGTGTGCCCGGAACGGATGATCCATTACTTCTTCAGCCGAATCCACACGGTCCCAGACTGACCCAGGAGCGCCCATCGTGCCCGTCGATACTCCGGCCGGCACCTACACGCTCGTCGTCGTCTCGAACCGCCTTCCGGTGGATTATGAGGAGGGTGCCGACGGCGCCGTCACCTGGCGTACGTCGCCCGGCGGGCTGGTCACCGCGCTCGAACCGCTGATGCGCTCTTCGCACGGAGCCTGGGTCGGCTGGCCGGGCGTCGCCGACCGCGACTTCGAACCGTTCGAGAACGACGGCATCTCCCTGGTTCCGGTGCGGCTGAATGAAGCCGACATTGAGGACTACTACGAGGGCTTCTCCAACGACACGCTGTGGCCGCTGTACCACGACGTCATCGCGCCGCCGAGCTTTCACCGCGAGACCTGGGATGCCTACGTCGCGGTCAACCGCCGATTCGCTGCCGCCGCCGCAGCGGTGGCCGCCCCGGGTTCCACGGTCTGGGTGCACGACTACCAGCTGCAGCTCGTGCCGCGCATGCTGCGCGAAGCCCGCCCCGACCTGGTCATCGGATTCTTCAATCACATTCCATTTCCGCCATATGGCATATACGCGCAGCTGCCCTGGCGCAAACAGATCCTGCACGGCCTGCTCGGCGCCGACGTCATCGGCTTTCAACGGGGAGCGGATGCCGGCAACTTCTCCCAAGCGGTGCGTCGCCTCTACGGCTATCCCACCCGCGGCGTCGTCATCGACGTGCCGACCGGCGAGAACGGCGACAGCCGACGCGTCATCGCCAAACACTTTCCGATCTCGATCGACGCGGCCGCCTACGAAGAACTCGCCCGGCGCCCCGAGATCCAGGCCCGCGCACGGCAGATTCGTGAAGACCTCGGCAACCCGAAAACCCTCATGCTCGGCGTCGACCGGCTCGACTACACCAAGGGCATCGGGCACCGCATCAAGGCCTTCGGAGAACTGCTCGCCGACGGACGACTGAGCGTCGAAGATGTCACCCTGGTGCAGGTCGCCAGCCCGTCCCGTGAACGCGTCAGCACCTACATGGCCCTGCGCGACGAGATCGAACTCGCAGTCGGCCGCCTCAACGGTGATTTCTCCACCATCAGCCACACCGCCATCAGCTACCACCACCACAGTTACCCGCGCGAAGAAATGGTCGCGATGTACCTCGCCGCCGACGTGATGCTGGTCACAGCCCTGCGCGACGGAATGAACCTCGTCGCCAAGGAATACGTGGCCGTGCGCTTCGACGTGGACGGCGTTCTCGTTCTAAGCGAGTTCGCCGGCGCCGCTGACGAACTCAAACAGGCCATCCTGATCAACCCGCACGACATCGACGGCACCAAGGATGCGATCGTGCGCGCGGTCGAGATGCCCAAACGTGAGCGCACCAGACGTATGCGCGCGCTCCGCCGCAAGGTCGCCGAGAACGATGTGGCAGCCTGGTCAGCCTCCTTCCTACGGGCACTCAGCGGGGGAGCGGCCGTACCAGCCGGCATCCCCGACGACCTCGACCTGGCCCTGCAGAGTATTGCCAACGCCGAGAACCTGCTGATCGCGCTCGACTTCGATGGAACCCTGGCCCCGCACGTCGACCACCCCGAAGACGCCCGCGCCATCGCCGGCACCCGCGAGGCTGTGCAGGCACTGCTGGACTTGCCGGGCGTGCGCGTGGCCTTCGTTTCCGGCCGGGCACTGGTCAGCCTGCAACACGTCGCCCAGCCGCAGAGCGCGGTGCTGCTCACCGGCTCGCACGGCATCGAGGTGCAGCTGGACACCCCCGAGATCGAGCTCAACCTGCTCTCCGCCGAGCTCGAGCAACTCGACACCCTCGCCCGGGTGCTCGAAACCATCTCCGGGTCCATTGCCGGCACCACGATTGAACGCAAGCCCGCCGGCCTGGCCCTGCACACCCGCCTGGCCACCGAGAAAGACGGCCAGACCGCGCAGGGTCAGGCGCGCGACCAACTCGGTGACCAGCTGCCAGGGCTGACCATTCGAGAAGGCAAGAACGTGCTGGAATTCTCGGTGCGCTCCAGCACCAAGGGTGATGCCCTCGCGAAACTGCGCGATTACACCGGCGCCGACCGAGTGTTCTACGCCGGCGACGACGTGACCGACGAGGATGCCTTCGCCGCCCTCGACGAGGATGACGTCGGTCTCAAAATCGGTCAGGGCGCAACCCTCGCCGGCTACCGGGTGCGCAGCCCGCAGGAGGTCACCCAGGTTCTGGTGCGCATCGCCGCATTGCGCTCTGGCCGTTCGCTCTGACCGGGCCCGCCAAGGTTCTAGACTCGGAAGCATGTCTGAGATCGATGTGAAACCCCGTAGCCGCGACGTCACCGATGGGATCGAGGCCACCACCTCCCGTGGCATGCTCCGTGCAGTCGGCATGGGCGACGGTGACTGGGACAAGCCCCAGATCGGTATTGCGAGCTCCTGGAACGAGATCACACCCTGCAATCTCTCGCTGGACCGCCTAGCGCAGGCCGCTAAAGAGGGCGTGCATTCCGGTGGCGGTTACCCGCTGCAGTTCGGCACCATTTCCGTCTCCGACGGCATCTCGATGGGGCACGAGGGCATGCACTTCTCCCTGGTCTCCCGCGAGGTCATCGCCGACTCGGTCGAGGTCGTCATGCAGGCCGAACGCCTCGACGGCAGTGTACTGCTGGCTGGCTGCGACAAGTCCCTGCCCGGCATGCTCATGGCCGCCGCCCGCCTCGACCTCGCGAGCGTGTTCCTCTACGCCGGATCGATCGCCCCGGGGTGGGTCAAGCTCAGCGACGGCACCGAAAAAGACATCACCATCATCGACTCGTTCGAAGCCGTCGGAGCGGTCAAGGCCGGCCGCATGAGCGAAGCGGACGCCAAGCGCATCGAGTGTGCATTCGCTCCCGGCGAGGGTGCCTGCGGCGGTATGTACACGGCCAACACCATGGCCAGCGTGGCTGAGGCCCTCGGAATGAGCCTGCCGGGGTCGGCGAGCCCGGCATCCGCTGATCGTCGCCGCGACTACTTCGCCCGCCGCTCCGGCGAAGCCGTCGTCAACATGCTGCGCCTCGGCATCACCGCCCGCGACATTCTTACCCGCAAGGCGTTCGAGAACGCCATCGCCGTGGCCATGGCCTTCGGCGGATCCACTAACGTCGTGCTGCACCTGCTCGCCATCGCCCGCGAGGCCGAGGTCGAGCTCACCCTGGACGACTTCAACCGCATCGGCGACAAGGTTCCGCACATCGGCGACCTCAAGCCCTTCGGCAAGTACGTCATGAACGACGTCGACCGTCAGGGCGGCGTTCCCGTCGTCATGCGCGCGCTCCTTGAAGCTGGCCTGATTCACGGCGACGCGCTCACCGTCACCGGCAAGACCGTGGCCGAGAACCTGGCCGAGATCGACCCGCCCGACCTCGACGGCGAGGTGCTGCGCACCCTTGACAACCCCATTCACAAGAGCGGTGGCATCACCATCCTCAAGGGCACCTTCGCCCCCGAGGGGGCTGTGGTGAAGACCGCCGGATTTGACGCGACCGTGTTCGAAGGACCGGCTCGGGTGTTCGAGCGGGAACGCGGCGCGATGGACGCGCTTACCGACGGCAAAATCTACAAGGGTGACGTCGTCATCATCCGCTATGAAGGACCCAAGGGTGGGCCGGGAATGCGCGAGATGCTGTCGATCACGGCCGCCATCAAGGGCGCGGGCCTCGGCTCCGATGTACTACTATTAACGGACGGTCGATTCTCAGGCGGCACAACCGGACTGTGTATCGGCCACATAGCACCCGAAGCGGTGGACGCAGGTCCAATCGCCTTCGTGCGCGATGGGGATCTGATACGGGTCGATATCGCAGCTCGCACGCTTGACCTACTGGTCGCACCTGCTGAGCTGGCCGCCCGCCGAGAAGGCTGGGCGCCTCTTCCCCCGCGCTACACCCGCGGCGTCCTCGCCAAGTACGCCAAGCTCGTGCACTCAGCCGCTGAAGGCGCCATTACCGGCTAACAGCACGTACCGGCCGACATCACCGGCTGAACGCACCGGCCGACCGCGCTCAGCGGCACCCCCAACCAATCGATTCGAAGTAGGGATTCAACGATCATGACCACGGAAACCACTCCCGTGCCCTCAGCTCCCGCATCTGCGGAGCCGGAAATGCTCACCGGCTCGGGCGCCATTATTCGCACCCTCGAACTGCTCGGCGTGACCGACGTTTTCGGTATTCCCGGCGGCGCTGTCATTCCGCTCTACGACGAGCTCATGACGCAAGACAAGATCCGCCACATTCTGGTGCGCCACGAACAGGGTGCCGGCCACGCCGCCGAGGGCTACGCTTCCGCCACCGGTCGCGTCGGCGTCGCCATCGCCACGAGCGGCCCCGGCGCCACCAACCTCGTCACCGCCATAGCGGATGCCTACATGGACTCGGTTCCGCTGCTCGCGATCACCGGCCAGGTCTTCTCCACCTCGATGGGAACGGACGCCTTTCAGGAGGCCGACATCATCGGCATCACCATGCCGATCACGAAGCACTCCTTCTTGGCCCGTACCGCGGAAGAGATTCCGGCCGCGATCGCTTCGGCCTATCACATCGCATCGACCGGCCGCCCCGGCCCGGTGCTCGTGGACATCACCAAGGACGCGCAGCAGAACCTCGCGCCGTTCATCTGGCCGCCCAAACTCGACCTGCCCGGATACCGGCCGATCGTGAAGGCCCACGGCAAGCAGGTGCAGGCGGCAGCCCAGCTGCTGCTCGCCGCGAAGAAGCCCGTGCTGTACGTGGGCGGCGGTGTCATTCGCGCCCACGCATCCGCTGAACTGCTCGCGCTGGCTGAGGCGACCGGTGCACCCGTCGTAACCACCCTCATGGCCCGTGGTGCCTTCCCCGACTCGCACCCGCAGCACCTCGGCATGCCGGGCATGCACGGCACGGTTCCGGCCGTGCTCTCGCTGCAGGAAAGTGACCTCATCATTTCGCTCGGAGCACGCTTCGACGACCGGGTGACCGGAAAAATCAGCGAATTCGCGCCCAACGCGAAGATCGTGCACGTTGACGTCGACCCGGCGGAGATCTCCAAGATCCGCCTGGCCGATGTACCCATCGTCGGTGATGCCAAGGACGTCATTGCTGACCTGACTTTGGCCTGGGCCGAGGCCGCCCAGGGGACTGCCCCCGACACGACCGAGTGGTGGACTTATCTGCATGGCCTGAAGGAGGAGTTCCCGCTCGGTTTCACCGAACCGACCGACGGACTGCTGGCCCCGCAGTATGTGATCCAGCGCATCGGTGAGCTCACCGGCCCCGAAGCCGTCTATGCGGCCGGCGTCGGCCAGCACCAGATGTGGGCGGCGCAGTACATCAAGTACGAGCGCCCCAACTCCTGGCTCAACTCCGGTGGCGCTGGCACCATGGGCTATTCCGTGCCCGCGGCGATGGGTGCCAAGGTCGCCGAACCCGACCGTGTGGTCTGGTCGATCGACGGTGACGGCTGCTTCCAGATGACGAACCAGGAGCTCGCGACCTGCACCATCAACAAGATTCCGATCAAGGTCGCGATCATCAACAACTCCTCGCTCGGCATGGTGCGCCAGTGGCAGTCGCTGTTCTACGACGGACGTCACTCATTCACCGACCTCAACACCGGTCACGGCACCGCCATGGTGCCGGACTTCGTCAAAATGGCGGATGCCTATGGCGCGCTCGGCATTCGCGTCACCAGCAAGGACCAGGTTGATGACGCCATCAAACTGGCCCTCGCCACCAACGACCGCCCGGTCGTGATCGACTTCATCGTGAGCCCCGGCGCCATGGTCTGGCCGATGGTTCCGCAGGGAGTCAGCAACAGCTTCGTGCAGTACGCCAAAGATCACGCACCGACCTGGGGAGAAGAATAACCGTGACGAGCCACGTTCTGAGTCTGCTCGTCGAGGACAAGCCCGGCCTGCTCACGCGCGTCGCCGGCCTGTTCGCGCGCCGCGGCTTCAACATTGAAAGCCTCGCCGTGGGCCACAGCGAGATCCCCAGCCTGTCCCGCATCACGATTCTGGTCGACGTCGAAGACATACCGCTCGAGCAGGTGACCAAGCAGCTGAACAAGCTGATCAACGTCATCAAGATTGTCGAGCTCGACCCGGCCCAGTCGGTGCAGCGCGAACACCTCCTGATCAAGGTCAAGGTCGACAACACCACCCGTTCTCAGGTACTCGAAGCCGTGAATCTGTTTCGAGCCCGCGTCGTCGACGTGTCAACGGATGCCGTCGTGATCGAGGTCACCGGCGACAGCGGAAAGACGCAGGCGTTGCTGCGCGTGCTCGAGCCGTTCGGCATTCGCGAGCTCGCGCAGTCGGGCCTGCTCGCCATCGGCCGCGGTAGCAAGTCGATCACCGAGCGCGTCTTCAAAAACTAACGTTTTCAGCTTTTTCTAACAATCAATTCACGAGGAGAGATACACATTGTCTGAGATTTTCTACGACAAAGACGCCGACCTGTCGATCATTCAGGGCAAGAAGGTGGCCGTCATCGGCTACGGCTCGCAGGGTCACGCCCACGCACAGAACCTGCGCGACTCCGGCGTTGAGGTCAAGATCGGCCTGAAGGACGGCTCCAAGAGCAAGGCCAAGGCCGAAGAAGCTGGCTTCACCGTGCTCTCCACAGCGGATGCCGCAGCCTGGGCCGACGTCATCGTCATCCTCGCACCCGACCAGGTGCAGCGTCACCTGTACAAGGATGATGTGCTGCCGAACCTCACCGCCGGCAAGGCACTCGTCTTCGGCCACGGATTTAACATCCGTTTCGGCTACATCACCGCTCCCGACGGCGTCGACGTCGTCATGGTTGCCCCCAAAGGACCCGGCCACACTGTGCGCCGCGAATTCGAAGCCGGTCGCGGCGTTCCCGTGATCGTCGCCGTCGAGAAGGATGCCTCTGGTAACGCCTGGCCGCTCACCCTGAGCTACGCCAAGGCGATCGGTGGCCTGCGCGCCGCCGGTATCAAGACCACCTTCACCGAAGAAACCGAAACCGACCTGTTCGGCGAGCAGGCCGTGCTCTGCGGTGGTACCTCACAGCTGATCCAGTACGGCTTCGAGGTTCTCACCGAAGCCGGCTACCAGCCGCAGGTCGCCTACTTCGAGGTGCTGCACGAGCTCAAGCTCATCGTCGACCTCATGTGGGAGGGCGGCATCGCCAAGCAGCGTTGGAGTGTCTCCGACACTGCCGAGTACGGCGACTACGTCTCCGGCCCGCGCGTCATCGACCCGAGCGTCAAGGAGAACATGAAGGCCGTTCTCGCCGACATTCAGAGCGGCGCGTTCGCCGAACGTTTCATTGCCGACCAGGACAACGGCGGTGTGGAATTCCTCGCCCTGCGCAAGAAGGGCGAAGAGCACCCGATCGAGGCCACCGGCCGCAGCCTGCGCAAGCTGTTCGCGTGGAACGCGTCGACCGACGACGACTACACCGACGGATCGGTCTCGCGCTAGCGGCATCCGCTTGAATCAGTGAAGGGGCCCTCGTTCGCGAGGGTCCCTTCGTGCGTTCCCAACGACAGACTGGTCGATATGGCACTTTCCGGCACCGGCACGCGCTGGATGAGTGCGCTGCGGCACAGCCTGGCGACCGTGGTCATGGTCGGCGTCGTGCTGTATGTGCTCATCGACGTGGTGCTGCAATTTCTGCCGCCGCACTACAGCCCGATCAGTGACGCCGAGAGCAACCTCGCCGTCGGCCCGTACGGGTGGATCATGAACGTCAATTTTCTGGGCCGCGCGCTGTTCTGCATCGCCGCCGTCGCGGCGATCGCCCTGGCCTACCGGGCTCTGCTGCCTCCGCGCCGCGACGGGGTGCTCGGCGTCGGCCTCGGGCTGTTTCTGGTGGGGGGAGCCAGCTCGGCCGTTCTCGCATTCTTCCCGACCGATGTCAGCGCGGCGCACGCGTCGACCCTGGAGACGTCCACGACGGTCGGGGCCATCCACCTCGCGGTCGCCACAGCCGGCTTTGTCAGCGCCCTCATCGCGATCCTGGTGCTGACGATCTGGCTGCGGGTGAACCGCTTCTTGCCGCAGGCATTACCGTGGGCGGTCGCGTTCGCCGCACTCACCCTGACCGGTCTGCTCGCAGTCGTCGCAGCCAGTATCTGGGCGCCCGGTGTGGTCGGCCTCGCGGAGCGCCTGGCCCTCGTGGGTATTCTGGGGTGGACCTGGTGCGTGAGCGCCGGAATCCGTCGACTGGCCTGACGTACACCAGCCGGCCCGCGCTGAACACTCGGTGAACAGAATGATCTCACTGCGAAGTATTCGTCAGTCACCCCCCAAACTGGGGTGATGCCTACCCTCTCTCGACGTGACCTTTTCTCGGCCGGTGTTTTCGTTGTTGCCGGCGCCGCAGCAGCGACCGTGGGCGGCCAGCCAGCCAGCTCGAACGCCGCCGTCCTGTCCGCCGGCACCCGATTCGACCACGGCGTCGCCTCTGGAGACCCGCTGCCCGACGGTATCCTGCTCTGGACTCGGGTTACTCCGACGACCGAGGCCGCACCCGGGTCGGGCCTGGGCCCCGACGTCTCGGTGACCTGGGAGGTGGCAGAGGACTCGGGCTTTTTGCGGGTCGCAGCGAGGGGCAAGACCATAACCGGTGCAGCCCGGGATCACACGGTGAAGGTGATACCCACCGGGCTGCGGCCGTCCACCAGCTACTGGTTTCGCTTCCGCTCCGGCGGAGTCGCCTCCCCGGTCGGTCGCACCAAGACAGCCCCGGCCGCCGGCGTCGCCATCGATCGCCTGCGCCTCGGTGTCGTGTCCTGCGCCAACCTGCAGGCGGGTTTCTTCACCGCGTACCGCCACCTGGCCGATCGCGGCGACCTCGACGTCGTGCTGCACCTCGGGGACTACCTCTACGAATACGGCGTCGGTGAGTACCAGGCCCGTGACGTGGTCGTGCGGCCACACGACCCCACGACCGAAATGATCACCCTTGAGCACTACCGTCGTCGGCACGCGCAGTACAAAACCGACCTCGACCTGCAGGCGCTGCACGCCGCGGTGCCCTTCATCGTCACCTGGGACGACCACGAATCCGCCAACGATGCCTGGTCGGAGGGTGCCGAAAACCACACCGAGGGCGCCGAGGGCACCTGGAAGGCGCGGCGGGAGGCGTCCCAGCAGGCTTATGCCGAGTGGATGCCGGTGCGCTACGACGTGGGCGGCCAGCTCTATCGTCGCTTCGGCTTCGGCGACCTGGCGAGTGTGTCGATGCTCGACCTGCGCAGCTACCGCAGCGAGCAGGCCGCGAACATGGTCAGCGCCGACATCTCCAGCCCCGACCGCACCATCACCGGCACCGCACAAATGGACTGGCTACTCGACGGGTTCACGCAAACCGACACGCAGTGGAAACTCGTGGGGAACCCGGTCATGATCGCGCCGGTGCGCTTTCCGTCGACGTTGTCCACCGCCGAGATCGGGGGAGTGCAGGCCCTCCTCGGTACAACGACGATCGACGGCGTGCCGTACAACGTCGACCAGTGGGACGGCTACACCGCCGATCGCAGTCGTGTGATCAGTCACCTGCGCGACCACGGCGTCACGGATACCGTCTTCCTCACCGGGGACATCCACTCCGGCTGGGCCTGCGACATTCCGGCCGACCCGCTTACCTACCCGACAACCGGCACCTCCGTCGCCACCGAACTGGTCTGCACCTCGGTGACCAGCGACAATCTGGACGACATTCTCGGGGTGCCGCCGCGCACCGCGTCCGTCGCCGTTGAAACCGCGTTCCGGACCGCGAACCCGCACGTCAAGTACCTCGACTTCGACTCGCACGGCTTCTCCGTGCTCGAGGTGACACCGGCAGCGGTGCGGATGGACTGGTACGTACTGTCGGAGCGCACCAGCCCGGCGTCCACGAGCTCGCTGTCGACGTCGTTCCGGGTCGCGGCCGGCACGCAGACGGTGACGGCCGCGTTGTGAGCGCCCTCGATTCGCTGGCAGCGGTGGGCGGAGCAGAGGGCACGGCTAACCGTCGGACATTTCTCAAGATTGCCGTGGGCGCCGGAGCTGCCGTCGTGCTCTCCGCAGCGCCGGGAGCGGCCTGGGCCGCGGAATCCGCTTCTGCAGACCCGGGAGTCCCCGCCGACCGTACCCGGGTGTACGTGCTGGTCATTGACGGATGCCGCCCCGATGAGATCACGCCCGAGCTCACGCCCCGTCTGCACGCCCTGCGGACACAGGGCGTCAATTTTCCGGCGGCCCGGTCGCTCCCCATCATGGAGACCATCCCCAATCACGTCATGATGATGACTGGCGTCCGGCCGGACCGGTCCGGTGTTCCGGCGAATGCCGTCTACGACCGTGCTGAAGGTGTCGTGCGCACCCTGGACCGACCGGGTGATTTGCGCTTTTCGACCGTCCTCGAGCGACTGCGAACCGGAGGGCTGACCACCGGATCGGTGCTCAGCAAGGAATACCTGTTCGGAATATTCGGCGAACGCGCCACCTACCGGTGGGAGCCGGCGCCGCTCGTCCCGGTGAGCGGCCACGCGCCGGACCAGTTCACGATGGATGCCCTCATCTCCCTGGTCACGGCGTCGGACCCCGACCTGGTCTTCGCTAACTTCGGTGATATCGACCGGGTCGGGCATTCTGACGAAACCGGCTCTTCGGTCAAGATCGCCCGCACCGCGGCTCTGGCCTTGAGCGACTCTCAGATTGGTCGTTTCATCGATCACCTGGTCGCTGTCGGGCTCTGGGAGAGCAGTGTGATCATGGTGCTCGCTGACCACTCGATGGATTGGTCGATCCCGTCGAACGTGATCTCGGTTGATCTGATTTTGCAGGATCACCCGGAACTGCGCGAGCAGGTGGTCATCGGCCAGAACGGCGGCGCCGACCTGATGTACTGGGTGGGCAGCGACGCGGGCCGTGCTGCCGGACTCGCCGAAGTCCGTGCTCTGGTCGCGGCCCACGAGGGGGTGCTCGCGGTGTATGAACCCGCAGAGCTGCGACTGGGCGACGAGGCCGGTGACCTCGTGGCCTACTGCCGGGCGGGCTGGCGCTTTTCCGATCCGGCCGTGCTGTCTAATCCGATTCCGGGCAATCACGGGCATCCGACGACTGAGCCGATTCCGTTCTTCATTTCCGGTGGAAGCCCGCGCGTGCGCACCGGAATCACCCTGTCGGACCCGGCGCGCACGATGGACGTCGCACCAACGGTGGCTGCCTTGTTCGGTCTGGCAGCGCCGGCCGGTGGCTATGACGGAGTCGACCGGGCGGTGGCCTTCACCTCCGCGTGACAACCCGTTGATTACCCCATTATGGGTAGAGTCGAGGAATGCACCGGTCGCATGGCCGGTTCAGCTGGTCCTGTGCACCGACGCACAGCTTCGCTGCAGGTCCACCCTTAAACGGATGTCTGCGGGGCCGCCCGCTCCACTCGCGTAAGGCCGGCCGCACCATGACCTCAGGCAAAAATCTCGACGATTCGAAGCTGGTCGCACCGGCGACGCTCGACCCGGATGGAAAACTTCCCAAGTGGAAGATTGTCGGCCCCGGCCTCGTCGTGGCCGCCACCGGCGTGGGAGCGGCCGACATGGTCGCCACCCTCGTGGCCGGCTCGCGCTACGGCTACGCCCTGCTCTGGGCGGTCATCCTCGGCGTGATCCTCAAGATCGTGCTGGTCGAGGGCGCCGGACGCTACACCCTCGCCACCGGCAAAACCATCTTCGAGGGCTGGCGGTCCCTCGGTAAATGGACCACCTGGTACTTCGGTCCGTACATCATGCTGTGGGGCTTCGTCTATGGCGCCACTGCCATGTCCTCGGCCGCTCTGCCCCTCGCGGCACTGTTCCCGCTGCTCCCGCTGCCGGTCTGGGCGGTCTTGATGGGTCTCGCCGGACTCACCATGGTCTGGTTCGGCCGGTATGCCATCTTCGAGAAGATCACCGCGGTACTCGTGGGCATCATGTTCGTGACGGTCGTCGGCCTCGCCGTCATCGCCGCCCCCGATTTTCCCGCCATGCTGCGCGGTCTCGTGCCGATCATCCCCGAGGGCGGCGTTCTCTACACGCTCGCCCTGGCCGGCGGCGTCGGCGGCACGATCACCCTGGCCGCCTATGGCTACTGGCTGCGCGAAAAGGGCTGGTCTACGCCGCGCTGGATGAAGGTCATGCGCATCGACAACCGCATGGCCTACGTCATGACCGGCATCTTCGTCGTGGCCATGCTCATCGTCGGCGCCGAAGTGGTCGGTGCCGCTGGCATCACCCTGAGCGCCGGCGACAAGGGCCTGCTCGACCTGTCGACTGTGCTCAATGAGAAGTACGGCGCCGTCGTCGGCACCGGCTTTCTGGTGGGCTTCTGGGCGGCCTCCTTCTCGTCGATCATCGGCGTGTGGAACGGCGTGAGCCTCATGTTCGCCGATTTCTGGGGCAATATGCGCGGCAAGAAGTCGGGTCACCCCGACACCATGGTCGGCGGCAAGTACTTCAAGTTCTACCTGTTGTGGCTCACCTTCCCGCCGATGATCCTGTTCCTGCTCGGCTCGCCGATTGGGCTGATCCTCGCCTACGGCGTACTCGGCTCGCTGTTCATGCCGTTCCTCGCCATCACCCTGCTCGGCCTGCTGAACGGCAAGCGCATCCCGCACGAGTGGCGCAATCGCTGGTTCACCAATATCGCCCTGAGCATCTGCGCCCTGCTCTTCATCATTCTGGGCGTGCAGCAGCTGATCACGGCTGTCAAGCCGCTGTTCGGCTAGCCTCTGCCCGTAACCGGATACTCTGGAAAAATGAATCCGAGACGTGACGACGATGCGCTGAACTGGGCCGGCGACGACGACCCGACGCTGGTGCCGACGGGAAGCGGTCGGGCCGCGCCCGAACCAACCGGCCTACCGGAGGGATGGACTATCCCAGAGCAGTCAGTGTCAGCCCAGCGAGCGGTCGAAACCGAGCCGGCCGATGACGGCACTGAATCGGATACCGAACCGCAGAGCGCAGCGGTCAGTTCGGTCGCCCTCGTCGGCATGGGCATTCTCGCCGGCATGTACCTGCTGTACACGATCGGCTGGTTCATTGGAGTCGCTCGCATCGAGAAGCCGATCAGCGACCCGGTCGCCGAATTCATGTTCTCCCTCGGCGCCTGGCTCGCCGTGGCAGCGCCGCTGGTTTGGTTCGGGGTCACCTTCTGGCTCACCACGAGCCGTCCGCGGGCCCGACTGGTCTGGCTTCTGATCGGCGTCGTCGTTCTCGTCCCACTGCCCTTCATTATCGGATCAGGACCGGGCTCATGAGTGACACAGACGGGCGCACCGGCGACGCGAGCACAGCCATCCGTCGTCGACCGCCGCGCTGGCTGCTGCTCGCCATCGCGATCTTCTTCGGGCTGTTCTATGCCTACGACGTGTGGGAAGCAATCGGCAACCTGGCCCTGCTCAACCTGCTGGCGCAGTCACTCGACACCCAGCTGAGCGCTTTCGGCTGGACCGTGCTGATTTTCGCGGTGATCCTGCCGATTCTGGTCTACGCGCTGGCCTACTGGCTCGGACGTAACCGGGCTTTCGGCGTGCAGGCCCTGACCCTGTTGGTCGGGATCTGCGCGGTTGCCGCTGTATCGCTGGACCTCGGTGCCCTATTCAGCCTGGCCCGATTGATCGTCTAGTCAGAGCACCGCGAGAACGATCAGGATCATCAGCACCAGCTGGGCGATGAGCCGGGGGACGAACGGAATCGCCACCCGCCCAAAGCGCTTCGGATGGCGCGCAGCGTAGGCGTTGGCCGGAAAGACCGCAGCCAGAAAGAGCACCAGCGCCCCGGCCGCGAGCACCCTGGTCGAGGAAACGAGCAGGCCAACGTCGCCGACAATCTCGCACACTCCGGTGAACAGTACGAGATTGACCGGGCTGGCCAAACCATCCCGGCGTAGGCGCGGCGGAATCATCGCCGCCATGGTGCGCTTGACCGCCGGTAGAAAATGGGTGACTCCGGCGCCGATGAGTACCACGGCGAGAATCACGCGCAGAACCAGTTGGAGTCCGTCTATTACGTCGCTGCTCATTGGTCTATTGTGCAGCCGGTAGGGTGGAAATCGAGTAGCGCCCTTTGTCGCGCCGCCGACACTTGCAATCTAAGGATCCGATTTTATTGTCGAAGCCCGTCGTCCTGATCGCCGAAGAACTTTCCCCCGCCACCGTCGATGCCCTCGGGCCCGACTTTGACATTCACCACGTCGACGGCACGGATCGCTCCGCGCTGTTCGCCGAGCTTGCCACCGCGCAGGCAGTTTTGGTGCGCTCAGCCACCAAAATGGATGCCGAAGCCATCAAAGCGTCGCCCTTTCTGAAGGTCATCGCCCGCGCCGGCGTCGGCCTGGACAACGTTGACATCAAGGCCGCCACCGCAGCCGGTGTCATGGTCGTCAACGCACCAACCTCCAACATCATCTCGGCCGCCGAGCTGACCGTGGGTCACATCCTGAGCTTGGCCCGGCACATTCCGGCCGCGTCAGGCGCCCTCGCCGACGGAGCCTGGAAGCGCTCCAAGTACACCGGCGTCGAGCTCTACGAAAAGACCATCGGCATCATCGGCCTCGGCCGTATCGGTGCGCTCATCACCGCCCGCATGCAGGCGTTCGGTACAAACGTCATCGCCTACGACCCCTACATCACCTCGGCCCGCGCCCAGCAGCTCGGCGTGACCCCGGTCACCCTCGACGAACTGCTCGCCCAGTCCGACTTCGTCACGATCCACATGCCGAAGACCCCCGAGACCACCGGAATGATCGGTGCCGCCCAGCTGGGGCTGATGAAGCCCACCGCGTTCGTCGTCAACGTCGCCCGCGGCGGACTCATCGACGAAGACGCCCTGCACGAAGCCCTCGTCGCCGGCACCATCGCCGGCGCCGGCCTCGACGTGTTTGTCAACGAACCGCCGACCGGTTCGCCGCTGCTCGGACTCGACAACATCATCACCACCCCGCACCTCGGCGCTTCGACCGACGAAGCGCAGGAAAAGGCCGGCGTCTCCGTCGCCAAGTCCGTGCGCCTCGCGCTCTCCGGCGAACTTGTTCCCGACGCGGTCAACGTGGCCGGCGGCGTCATCGACCCCTACGTGCGCCCCGGCATCCCGCTGGTCGAGAAGCTCGGCCAGGTGTTCTCCGGCCTCGCCGCGCACAGCCCGCTCACGAGCGTCGACATCGAGGTGCACGGCGAACTCGTCGAGTACGACGTCAGCGTGCTCAAGCTCGCTGCGCTCAAGGGCATCTTCACGAACGTGGTCAGCGAAACCGTCTCGTACGTCAACGCACCGCTGCTGGCCGAGCAGCGCGGTGTCACGGTGCGCATGCTCACCGACGCCGAATCGCCCGAGTACCGCAACGTGATCACGCTGCGTGGTGCCCTCGCCGATGGTTCGCAGGTCTCCGTCTCGGGTACCCTCACGGGCACCAAGCAGATCGAGAAGATCGTCGAGATCAACGGCTACGACGTGGAGGTTCCCTTCGCCAAGAACCTCATCGTCATGCTATACGCCGACCGCCCGGGAATCGTCGCCGTGTACGGTCGCGAATTCGGCGAGGCCAACATCAACATCGCCGGCATGCAGATCGCCCGTCACGTGGCCGGCGGCAAGGCGCTCAGCGTGCTGACCGTCGACTCCGAGGTTCCGGCCGGACTGCTCACCGCGGTGCGCGCCGCGATCGACGCCGAGATCATGGTGGCGATCGACCTCACCGAATAGGCCTGTTTAGAACGGATGCGAGTGGGCGCCTGCCCTGTAGGCGCCCACTCGTGTATCTCTAGGAGCCGGGCAGAAGCCGGCCGATCAGGGCAATCAGCCGCGTCATCGCCGCGTCCGTGGGATCCTGCGGTGCCAGCTCGTTCTCGGCCAGTGAACTGTTGACGTAGAGACCGTCGCTGATCAGCATGATCGCCTGGGCGGTATCCGGGTCGTGCACGGCCTCTTCGATCACCGACAGCCAGCGCCGACGAATATCGGCGAGCACCTGCATGGCACGGGGATCCCGGCCCTGGGCCAAACGCGACCCGGCAATATAGGCGCGGTCGAGGGGACTGCCGGTGTGCACCGAGGTGCGAATGAGATAGTCGACCGGGCCGGCCGGGGCGGTGCGAATATTTTCGGCGTCCTGCAGGGCGAGCGCGTCCAACCGTGCCAGAACACCGTCGACCAGGGCGTCCTTCGACGCGAAGTGGTACAGCAGACCGCCCTTGGAGACTGCAGCGGCCGCCGCGACGGCATCGAGCGTCGCCGACCGCTCGCCGCCCTCGACCAGCAGGTCTTCGAAGGCGTCGAGCAGACGATCCCGGGTGGGAACGGATGGTGCGGCAGCATTTTTCGGCATATGGGCCATGGTAACGAACACGCAAACTCTCGGTCGGGCACGGGCGAACTAGACAACTATACCGTCTAGCCGGTACAGTTGAATTTGTTGCTCCGCCCGTGGCGGTCGAGAAAGAACCCAGAAAGTAAACGAGATCGTGTCTGCCCCCGCTGTTCCCACCAATTCCATTACCCTGCCCGGTATCGTCTCGAACCGCGCCGACCAAAGCCGTGCGGCAGAGAGTCGAAGCAGCGAGACGCGGGCAGCCGGATCGGCCAGCACCGCGGCATCCGCTTTGCCGGTACGGCACGACCGCAGGCGCTGGTGGGCCCTCGCGGTGCTCATTCTACCGGTACTGCTCGTGTCGATCGACAACACCGTGCTCAACTTCGCCCTGCCGGCGATCTCCACGGCCACCCTGCCGAGCGGTGTTCAGCTGCTCTGGATGGTTGACATCTACCCTCTGGTGCTGGCCGGACTGCTCGTGGCAATGGGCAGCCTGGGCGACCGCATCGGACGTCGCCGCCTGCTGATGATCGGTTCGGCCGGCTTCGGTGTGGTCTCGGTGTTCGCGGCCTTCGCCCCGAGCATCGAGGGGCTCATCATCGCCCGCGCCGCCCTCGGATTCTTCGGCGCCATGCTCATGCCGTCGACTCTGTCGCTGCTGCGTTCCACCTTCGTCGACCGCGACCAGCGTCGCCTCGCTATCGCGATTTGGGCCACCGGCTTTGCGGCTGGGAGCGCCCTTGGCCCGGTGGTCGGCGGCATTCTGCTCGAGCACTTCGCCTGGGGCTCGGTCTTTCTGATCGCCGTTCCCGTTCTGCTGCCGCTGCTCGTGCTGGCGCCAATTCTGGTGACCGAATCACGGGATCCGCACCCGGGGCGCATCGACCTGCTCAGTATTGCCCTCTCACTCGGCACCATGCTGCCGATCGTCTACGGCATCAAGAGCATCGCCGAGCACGGCGTGACCTGGATCACGGTCGCCCCGATCGCGCTCGGACTGGGGCTCGGCGTCTGGTTCGTGCGTCGACAGCTGCATGTGCCGAACCCCATGCTCGACATGGGGCTGTTTCGACGCGGCGCTTTCAGCGGCGCGGTCGGCGTCAACCTGCTCAGTGTCACGGCGCTGGTCGGCTGCCTGTTCTTCATCTCGCAGCACCTGCAACTCGTGCTCGGGCTGTCGCCGTTGAACGCCGGGCTGGTGCTCGTTCCCGGCCTGGCCGCGATGATCGTGGCCGGACTGCTGATCGTGCCGATTGCACGCCGGGTACGGCCGTCGCGGGTGGTGCCCGTGGCGCTGCTGGTGTCGGTGGCTGGATTCGCGTCGATCGCGCTGCGCGGCGGTGCAATCGATGCGTTCTGGATCGGCGTCGCCTTCGTGCTGCTCGGCATCGGAATCGGCGCGGCCGAAACCGTCTCGAACGAGCTCATCGTGGCGACCGCGCCGGCTGACAAGGCAGGGGCGGCATCCGCTGTGTCTGAGACAGCCTACGAACTGGGAGCGGTGCTCGGAACGGCCGTACTCGGCACCATCCTCACCGTGTCCTACCGGGCGGCGGTACTGTTGCCGGAAGGCCTGAGCGCGGCCGACCGGCTGGCGGCGGGGGAGACTCTCGGCGGAGCGGTGTCCGTGGCCGGCCATCTTTCGCCCGCGGCCGGGGAACAGCTGCTCGAGTCGGCCCGACACGCCTTCGATAGCGGTGTGGGCCTGACCGCCTGGATCGGCGTCGCGCTGGTGCTCGGAGCGGCCGTCGTGGCGCTGCTGTCGCTGCGCCGGGCCCGCTAAAGCTCGCGAAAGCGGGTGACGCGTTGTTTTCGCGAGTGCTCAAGCAACAGTTCACCCGCTTTCGCGAGCTGTGCGTTAGAGGTCGTCGATCGAGTTCTCGCGACGCGTGACCTGCTCGCCGTTCGCCGGGTCGGCGATCGTGCGGGTGGTGCTCACGCTATTGCGGCGGCGGGTCATCAACACGATGCCGAGGATCGTCACCAGTGCTCCGGCCGCGAGCAAAATGTAGCCGACGAGCGTCAGATCAATGCCGGTGACGGTCACGTCGAGGGCCCACACCAGAATGGCGCCGACGACGAGCAGAAAGATTCCTAGTCCGATACTCATGATTTCCTGCTTTCCGTTGGTGGTGCGCTAGGGACAAGCCTAGGCACTTCGGTGAGAAAGGTAAGGTTTGACTATACGCAATTCAGGTGATCATTGACTGTTTCGGAGCCACATGTCTCGTACTATCAAACTCGCTGTCATTCCCGGAGACGGGATTGGACCGGAAGTTGTCGCCGAGGCCGTGAAGGTACTCGGCGCCGTCACTGCCCGCGATGACGTCACGATTGAGACGAGCACCTTTCAGCTGGGCGCCGCGCGGTTCCTCGAAACCGGGGATGTACTCACGGATGCCGACCTCGCGTCGATCCAGCAGCACGACGCGATTCTGCTCGGTGCTGTCGGCGGCGTTCCCGGCGACCCACGCCTGAAAGACGCCAACATCGAGCGTGGGCTGCTGCTCGGCCTGCGCTTCGCACTCGACCACTACGTGAACCTGCGGCCCTGCACGATCTACCCCGGCGTCACGAGCCCGCTCGCCGCGCCCGGCGTGGTCGACTTCGTCGTCGTGCGCGAAGGTACAGAGGGCCCCTACGTGGGCAACGGCGGCTCCATCCGCCGCGGCACGCCGCAGGAAGTCGCCAACGAGGTGTCGGTGAACACCGCCTACGGGGTGGAACGCGTTGTGCGGTACGCCTTCGAGGTGGCCCAGGGTCGCGAGCGCAAACGCCTCACCCTCGTGCACAAGACCAACGTGCTCGTTTTCGCCGGCAGCCTGTGGCAGCGCATCGTGAACGAGGTGGCCGCCGAGTACCCCCAGGTTGCGGTTGATTACCTGCATGTCGACGCGGCGACCATTTTCTTCGTCACGAATCCGAGTAGATTCGATGTACTCGTCACCGATAACCTTTTTGGCGATATTCTCACCGACCTGGCAGCGGCAATCAGCGGCGGCATCGGCTTGGCGGCCTCCGGCAATATCAACCCGACGGGTCGCTTTCCCAGCATGTTCGAGCCTGTGCACGGCTCGGCCCCCGATATCGCCGGCCAGCAACTCGCCGACCCGACCGCGGCCATCCTCTCGGTGGCACTGTTGCTCGATCATCTCGGGCTGACGGATGCCGCGGCTCACGTCAACGAGGCGGTCGCCGACGACCTTGCTCGCCGCTCCGCTCTCGTGCGACGCAGCACCGCTGAGGTGGGAGACGCCATCGTGACCCTTTTGACAGACAAGGTACTGAAATGACCGTGACTTTCCCCCTGACTTTTGCCCTCACTCCGTCGACCGACGCGCGCGCCGAGACCGAACGGGAAGAGATTCTGGCCGACCCGGGCTTCGGCAAGCACTTCACCGACCACATGGTAACGATCGACTGGTCGGTCGAAGCCGGCTGGCATGACGCACGGGTCACCCCGTACGGCCCTTTGCTGCTCGACCCCGCCTCCTCGGTGCTGCACTACGGCCAGGAGATTTTCGAGGGCCTCAAGGCCTACCGGCACGCCGACAATTCGATCTGGACCTTCCGGCCCGAAAAAAATGCGCAGCGTCTCCAGCGTTCCGCCCACCGCCTCGCGCTGCCCGAACTGTCGGTGGCAGACTTCATCGAGTCGGTCAAGCAGATGATCGCGATCGACGGCGATTGGGTGCCCTCGGCGCCCGAGACCAGCCTGTACCTGCGTCCGTTCATGATCGCCAATGAGAGCTTTCTCGGGGTGCGTGCCGCCCACAAGGTGAGTTTCTACGTGATCGCGAGTCCCGCCGGCGCCTACTTCGCCGACGGCGTCGCCCCGGTGAAGATCTGGCTATCGACCGAGTACTCCCGCGCCGGCCGCGGCGGGACCGGCGCCGCCAAATGCGGCGGAAACTACGCCGCCTCGCTGCTGCCGCAGATGGAGGCCTATGAGAACGGCTGCGCCCAGGTGCTCTTTCTCGACGGTGAAACCGGCAGCCACATCGACGAGTTGGGCGGCATGAACGTGTTCTTCGTGCACGGCACCGACACGCTTGTCACGCCGCGCCTGACCGGATCCATCCTCGAGGGCGTCACCCGCGACAGCATCATGCAGCTCGCACGCGACCGCGGAATGACCGTGGAGGAGCGCGAGGTGACCCTGGGGGAGTGGCGTGAGGGTGTCGCATCCGGCGCCATCACCGAGGTCTTCGCCTGCGGAACCGCCGCCGTGGTCACGCCGATCGGTCAGGTCAAGGCGAAGGACTTCACCATCGGCGACCCGGATGCCCCCGCCGGTCAGATCACCCTGTCGCTTCGGCAAGAACTCACCGACATTCAGTATGGACGCGTGCCCGATCGTCACGGCTGGCTCACTCGACTAAACTGAAGCTTTTGGCCCTGTCTCGGGGCCGCGGAAGGCGCACAACGTGAAGATCGCACGCTATAGCTATCAGGGCGCCATTGCGTTCGGCATCGTTGACGAGCACGAACTGGTCGTGCTCGCGAGCGACCCGATGTTCGCCGGCTTCGACACCACCGGCGACCGCGTGGCTTTGGCTGACGTGAAACTGCTCGCCCCGGTGATTCCACGCTCCAAGATCGTCGCGGTGCAGCAGGCGGGCGCCGAGCCGGTGTTTGTACTGAAGCCCAACACCGCCGTCGTCGGGCCGGGCGACGCCATCGTGCTGCCGGCAGCCTCCGAACGTGTCGAGGTCGACGGCCAACTCGCCATTATTATCGGCAAGATTGCCAAGAATGTCTCGGTAGCGGATGCCACCGGCCGCGTCTTCGGCTACACCGTCGCCACGGTCGTCACTGCGACCGACCTCGCCGAGCGGGATACGACCCGGGCCGGCGCCTTCGACACCTTCCTCCCGCTCGGACCCGTCATTGAGACCGACTTCGACGACGCGGCCACACCGCTGCGCGGCCTGATCAACGATGAGGAATTTCAGGCGGTGGAGCTCGGCGACGACGATTCGACCCCGACGGAGGAGACCGTCGCCGCCCTCGTCGCGTACGCCTCCAGCGTGTTCACCCTGCTGCCGGGCGACGTGATTCTGGCCGGGCCGATGGACACCGCCGCCGCCGTCGAGGACGGCAACACGGTCTCGATGTCCATCGCAGGCATCGGAACCCTGGTGAACCCGGTCGTTCGTCCGGCCTGAGTTCGTGCGCCCCGTCGCTCCGGGCGCAGGTTCGGTAGCTGGGCGCATCGTTTAACCTGCGCCTGGCTACACAAGGTGCGCCCGGACAAATAACTTGATCTTGTGGCTCAGATCACAGGGTCCGGGAACCAGTCCCTGATCTGGTTCGACGCCGTGGCCAGCAGGGCGATCGCCTCGTCGCGGTTGACCCGGGCCATCAGCATCGCGCTGATCGACAAGGAAGTCAGGCTGCGCACGCGCTCGTCGACGGATTCCGCCGCTGACGGCGACGGGGCTGCGGCGTTTTCGAGCGCGTGTCTTAACGCCTCGGCCAGTTCGATGCGATATCCCTCCACGACTGCGCGAGTCGGCTCGTCGTGGGCAGCGAGGCTGGCGGCGCAATTGACCAGAAGGCATCCGGTCTGCGCTGAGTCGGGGGCCTGCGTGACCGTTGCGCGGGCGAGGCCGGCGAAGTACTCGAGCAGGGCTGAGGAATCGCGGGGGCTCGCTCGCAATCCGGCCAGCCGTGGCCGGATCACCGTCTCCAGATAGTCGGTGACCGCCGCGTCGAAGAGCCCGCGTTTGCTCCCGAACGCGTGGTACAGGCTGGACCGCCCGACGCCCGTGGCCGCCTCCAGCTCGGCCAGGGATGCGCCGTCGAACCCCTTGTCCCAGAACAGGTTTCGCGCAGCCTGCACGACCACTCCGCTGTCAAAGGTCTGCATCCGCCCCATGTTCGCTCCTTGAATCCTGTCCGACGATCGGACAATTTTGTGTACCGATGAGTCTACTATATAGTAAAACGATCGTTCTAGAACTAGTAGAGGAGCCTACCATGGCGTCAAATACCGTCAGTACCCAGATCCAGCTCGTAAATCGTCCCGTCGGTTGGCCGACGGATGCGGACTTCCGCACCGTGACCGTCGACCTGCCGGAGCTTGCAGTCGGCCAGATTCGAGTCGCGAATGAATTCATCTCCGTCGACCCGTACATGCGTGGCCGGATGAACGATGTGAAGAGCTACATACCGCCGTTCGTGCTCGGTGAGACCATGACCGGCGCGGCTGTCGGCCGCGTCATCGCCTCCGCAAACGAGGCGTTCGCCATCGGCGACGTCGTCACCCATCAGTACGGCTGGCGTGACCTGGTGCAGGAGGACGCCGCCGGCTTCAGGGTCGTTCCCGAGCTCCCCGGCGTTCCGGCCTCCGCTTACCTCGGCGTGCTCGGCATGACAGCACTGACTGCCTATGTCGGCCTGCTCGAGATCGCACAGCTCAAAGAAGGCGACACCGTGTTCGTCTCCGGCGCAGCGGGCGCGGTCGGCAGTATGGTCGGCCAGATCGCCCGGCTCAAGGGGGCCAAGCGCGTCATCGGCTCGGCCGGATCGCCCGAGAAGGTCGCCCTGCTCACCAGCAAGTACGGCTTTGACGCCGCGTTCAACTACAAGGACGGATCCATCACGGACCAGCTGGCCGTCGCAGCGCCAGACGGCATCGACGTTTATTACGACAATGTCGGAGGTGAACACCTCGAGGCCGCCCTCGCGTCGTTCAACGACGGCGGGCGTGCTGCCCTGTGCGGCGCGATCTCGCTCTACAACAGCACGGATGCCCCGGCCGGCCCCAATAATATGTCCAACATCGTCACCCGCGGCCTCACCCTCACGGGCTTCACGATCGGCAACTACTGGTCGCACCTCCCGGCGTTCTCCGCCGAGATGGCGAACTGGTTGGCTTCCGGCGAGATCGTCTTCGACGAGACCATCGTCGACGGCGTCGAGAACACCGTCGCTGCGTTCCTCGGCCTCATGCGCGGCGAGAACACCGGAAAGATGGTCGTGCGCACGGGCGAAACTGTTCCGGCGCTCTGAGCCGAATCAACACGCACGATTCCACGAAAGATTTCACAGAAAATGGAGACACTATGACTCACGTACTTTTCGTAGTCAGCGCCGCTGACCACTGGACCCTCACTGACGGCAGCCAGCACCCCACCGGATACTGGGCAGAGGAGCTCGCTGAGCCGCACCGCCTGTTCACTGCGGCCGGCTGGCAGATCAGCATCGCCACACCGGGCGGTGTGGCTCCGACAATCGATGCGGTCAGCCTCCGTGCGGAGGCGGCCGGCGGAGAGGAGCGTGTGGCGCAGCTCATCGACTACATCGGAACCATTTCCGCTCAGCTCGACGAACCGCTCAGCCTCGACGACATCAACGTTGGCGATTACGACGTGGTCTTCTACCCGGGCGGTCACGGCCCGATGGAAGACCTCGCCGTCGACGCCGTGTCGGGGAGCATTCTCACCGAAGCGCTCGACACCGGTCGCATCCTCGGCATACTATGCCACGCTCCAGCCGCGCTGCTCGCCGCCAAGCGCGCCGACGACAGCTGGCCGTTCACCGGCTACCGGATGACCGGCTTCACCGACGCCGAAGAGGTTCTCGGCGGACTGGCTCCGAAGGCTCCGTGGCTCGTGCAGAGCCGCCTGGTCGAACTGGGAGCCGATTTCATCGCCGGTGAATCATTCGCGCCGCACATGGAGATCGACCGCAACCTGTACACCGGCCAGAACCCTGCTTCGTCGGGTGCCCTCGCCGAGGCGATCATCGCGGCCGTCGCCGATAAGGCATAACGGCGGGCGACGTCGGGCCCAGGGGCACGACGTCGCCGACAGTGAATGTTCGCCCGGCGTTGTCTAGCCGCGGCGCAGCGCGTCCAGCACGGCGTCCACGTCGTCCCGATCGTTCCAGAGGTGGAACGCCACGCGGGCGCGGCCAGCCCGACCCGAAGCTGTGAGGCCGGCGGCGGTGAGGCGAGCGAGGTCGCGGCCACCGGCATCCGGCCAGCTGATGATGGCCTGGCCGAGTCGGGGCAGGTCGAGTCCATCACACAGGGCGTCGCCGAGGGCCACGTTGTGGGTGGCCACCTCGGCCAGGTCGAGGCTGCGGAACAGGTCGATGGCCGGCTCGGCGCCGACCCAGGCGGGCCAGGCCGGCGACACGTCGAACCGGCGGGCATCGGAAGCAAGCGCCATCGCCGGACCGTAGCAGGAGGCCCACAGGTCGTCTCCCGCGTACCATCCGGCGTTGATCGGGTGCAGTTGTGCGGCGAAAGTCTCGGCGACCGTGAAGAACCCAACGCCGCGCGGGGCGCCGAGCCACTTGTAGCTGTGGCAGATGGTGGCGTCGAACAGCGAGGCGTCGACCGGCATCCACCCGGTAGCCTGGGTGGTGTCGCAGAGGGTGAAGGTGCCCGTTACGCGGGCGGCGGCCCGGATGGCGTCGCTGTCGGCGAGGGTTCCGGTGGCGGACTGCACGAGCGAAAACGCGACCAGCCACGTGTTCGCGGTGAGGCTCGCGGCCAGGTCGGTCAGATCCACCTGCCGCACGGTCACTCCCCGGTGCGCCTGGGCGAGGAACGGGAACACCATCGAGCTGAAGTCGCCACGCGGCAGCACGACTTCGGCGCCATCGGGGATGCTGGCGGCGACCAATCCCGCCATGACCGAGGTCTGCGAGCCGATCGCCACGCTGTGGGGTGTGACGTTCACCAGATCGGCGTACCCGACGCGTACCCGCTCGACGACCTCACCGTAACGGGAGGCGCAGGCTTGGCCGCCGGCCCAGGCCTCGGTATCGGCGCGCATCGCAGCGATCGTTTCGATCGTGGGCAGTCCGAGGGTGCAGGCCGCGAGGTAGCCGCGGCCCGAAGTGTAGCGGGTGCGGGCTTCGGCGAGGGTCACGGTGCTCGTGCTCGTGTAAGCGATCATGCCGGGGTCCGGGTGGGTGGCCGTATTGGCGGTGGGGCTGCTCGTGCTCGTTGCTGCAGGGCTCATATTTCTAGTGTGACCACCCAGTACTCATGCGACAACGGTCAGTATTCGATGCAATGCATAACCAGCGATTATGATTGAGCGCATGATGCATCTGCCCGGCGAGAGCCCCGACCTCGACGCCAACGCCCTGCGGGTCGTGCGGGCGGTGCACGAAACCGGATCCATCACCGCAGCGGCCGTCGCCCTCGGTTACAGCCAGCCGGCCGTGAGTCAGCAGCTCAAACGGCTTGAGCAGCGGCTCGGACTCTCCGTGGTTGAGCGGGTCGGGCGTGGCGTTCGCCTCACCGAAGCCGGCCTCGTGCTGGCGCGGCACGCCGTGACCGTGGCCACCGCGCTCGATGCGGCGGCCGGGGAGATCGCCGAGCTGCAGGGGCTGCGCGCCGGGCTCGTGCGTCTCGTGGCGTTTCCGTCGGCATCCGCTACCCTGGTGCCGAGCCTGCTGGCCCGCATGAAGGCGCGGCATTCCCAGATCAGCGTCACCTATCTGGAGGCGGAGCCGCCGGAGGCCGTCGCCGCCGTGCGTGAGAACCGTGCCGATCTGGCCATCACGTTCAGTTACCCGGGGGACCGGGTGGATCCGCACCGGGATAGCGCTCAGGGGTTGCGGGTGGCGACCCTGCGGCGAGATGAGATGATGCTCGTGCTGCCGGTGGGGCATCCGCTTGACAGCGTTACCCCGATCGACCTGGGCGAGCTCGCCGACGAGAACTGGGTGGCCGGCTGCCCGCGCTGCCGTGGACACCTGCTCGACCTGTGCGATCGGCGCGGATTCGTGCCGCGCATCAGCTACGAGACTGACAACGTTGCCGCCGTCTTCGGCCTCGTCGAAGCGGGCATCGGTGTTGCGCTGCTGCCGGCCCTCGCGATCGAGTCCGTCGGCCGGCGCACGGGTGTCTCGATTCGCGCCACGACCGGACGTGATCATCGCAACCTGCACGCCGTGACGGCGGCCCGGGCCGAGCGCGTGCCCGCCCTGGCTGCGGCATTGCGCGTGCTTGATGCGATCTCGCTGGTTGGACGTTAGTTCGGATCCCGGGCCCATCTCTGGGCCCGGGCCCGGAAAGAAGTAGGTCAGGAATCGCGCAACTAGAATCATGAGTAATGTCTGACACCACTGCACACCCGTTCTCAACCGCCACCGGAACCGACGTTCGCGTGCGGTTCTGCCCCTCGCCGACCGGAACGCCCCACGTGGGCCTCATCCGCACCGCCATGTTCAACTGGGCCTATGCCCGGCACACTGGCGGCAAGATGATCTTCCGCATCGAGGACACCGACGCCGCCCGTGACAGCGAAGACAGCTTTCTGCAACTCGTCGACGCCATGCGCTGGCTGCAGCTCGACTGGGACGAAGGCGTCGACGTCGGCGGCCCCCAGGCGCCGTACCGCCAGAGCGAGCGTTACGACATCTATCTCGGCGTCATCGAGAAGCTCAAGGACAGCGGCCACATTTACGAGAGCTTCGTCACCGGCGAAGAGATCGAAAAGCGCAACCGCGACCTCGGGCGCGACCCCAAGATGGGCTACGACAACTTCGAGCGCGACCTAACCGAAGACCAGAAGGCCGCTTATCGGGCCGAGGGCCGCTCCCCGGCGCTCCGCCTGCGCGTGCCGGACACCGAGCTCTCCTTCGACGACCTCGTGCGCGGTGAGATCATCTTTCCGGCCGGCTCGTTCAGCGACTTTGTGGTGGTGCGCCCGAACGGGCATCCGCTCTACCCCCTCGTCAACCCGGTCGACGATGCGCTCATGGGCGTCACTCACGTGCTGCGAGGCGAAGACCTGCTCTCGTCGACGCCGCGCCAGATCGCGTTGTACCACGCGCTCATCGACATCGGCGTGACCACGTTCGTGCCGCGTTTCGGCCACCTCCCCTACGTCATGGGCGACAAGAACAAGAAGCTCAGTAAGCGTGACGCCGAGGCGAACCTGTTTCTGCACCGCGACCGTGGATTCATCCCCGAGGGCCTGCTCAACTACCTCGCCCTGCTGGGCTGGTCGCTCTCGCACGACCGCGACGTTTTCTCGATCGATGAGTTCACGGCCGCCTTCGACGTCGTGAATGTCAACCCGAACCCGGCCCGCTTCGACCTCAAGAAAGCCGAGTCGATCAACGGCGACCACATTCGCCAGCTCGATGCTGCCGACTTCGCTGCCCGCCTGGTTCCCTACCTGGTGACCGCCGGCGTGTTCGGCGAGAATCCGAGCGAGGCCGAACTGGCCCTGCTCGCCCAGGGAGCACCGCTCATCCAGGAGCGCATCGCGCTGCTCGGCGAAGCCCCCTCCATGCTCGGATTTCTGTTCGTGACCGGCGCCGACCTGGTTCTCGAAGCGGATGCCCTCGCCTCGCTCCCGCAGAACGCCGCCGACATTCTCGGCGCAAGTCGCACCGCACTGGAAAGTATTCCGTCTGCGGAATGGACTACCGATCGCGTACACGCCCTGCTTGCCGAGACGCTCATTGAAGGCCTCGGCCTCAAGCCGCGCGTTGCCTTTGGGCCCCTGCGCGTCGCGCTCTCGGGTCGCAAGATCTCGCCGCCGCTGTTTGAATCCATGGAAATCCTCGGTCGGGCCGAGACCCTGGACCGCCTGGATCGGGCCCTAGCTGCAATTTCGGCAGCCTGACGCTCGGGCCGGAGGGGCTTCGACTCGCCGGGGGATACCCCGGTTTGGCCTCTCCGGCCCGAGTGAGCTAGGCTACTACTCGGCCCGATCTTCGGATTAGGCATTGGGGTATGGTGTAATTGGCAACACGGATGATTCTGGTTCATTTGTTCTTGGTTCGAGTCCAGGTACCCCAGCACTAACAGGCGCAGGATTCCGCGGCGAAATCACTTATCGCCCACCCTGTCCGGTAGGACCGAAACAGGCCGAATCACCGTAAACTACACCAAAACCCCCTCGGGGATTGTTTGGGCGTTGTTGTGCCCGGCCCCATACGGGCTTGTCCCGGCTCGGTCGGGCCGCTCACGAGCTCCCTGGCGCACCTATTGCGTATGGACACGACGACGCAAATCACTCCCACGTTTCTCACCCAGCGCGAGCTTGCCGAGCTGCTCCGAATGTCCGAGCGCACGCTTGAGGACTGGCGCCTGCTGCAGACTGAGCCGCCCTATCTCAAGCTCGGCCGGCTCGTGCGGTACGACGTGCAGGACGTTCTCACCTGGGTTCACGAGCACCGTCATGTCTAGGCCACAGATATCACCGCCGGTGAGGTGGGCGCCATCGACGTGAGGCGGCTGACCAGCGGGCGCTTTCGAGCCCGAGCCTCCAGCCATGACGACAGCGGTGCCCTGCATCGCATCGCCGTGACGGCCGCTACCTGGGATGAAGCAGTCGCCGAGGTCCATCGTCAGGCCGGGGCGATGGCTACTGGGGGTGCCGGAGCACTTTCGCCGTCGAGCACGATTGCCGACGCTGTTGAGCTCTGGCTGTCGCAGGTCCTCACTCGTGCCAAGGCGGGCAGTTTGTCGTATTCGACCTACGAATCGTACGAGACGACGGCCCGCGTGATCATTGTGCCGCGGTGCGGGGGAGTGCGTCTCGAACGGCTGACCGTAGGTCGGTGCGACCGCATCCTGCAGCGGATTCTTGAGGAGGAGACGATCTCGAAAGCACGTCGTGCCCGGGCGGTGCTGAGCCTGCTGTGCGGCTACGCCGTGCGCGACGACGCCATGCCCCAGAACCCTGTGCGCGACGTGCAACGTCTGCCGATGTCACCGCGCAAGGAATCCGCTCTCACGCCCGCCCAGATCACCGGCATCCGCCAGCGAATGCAGGTGTGGCGGTTCACACGGAACGACGGTCCCAGGCCGAACTATCGCGCCCTGATCGACGGCATGGACATCATGATCGGCACCTCGCTGCGCGTCGGTGAATGTATCGGCCTACGCCGCTGCGATGTTGACATGACGACGCTGCCACCGACGCTCATCGTGAACGGAACGATTGTGAGTAATAAGGCGCAAGGCACGCACCGCAAGAACTCGCCCAAGCGGTCCCGGCAACGGCGAAGCATCGCTCTGCCGTCGATGGCCGCGGCGGCCGTGCGGCGAAGGCTGGCGCTTGCCGAGCCTGATTCGGAGGGTTTCTTGTTCCCCACCAAGACGGGCCGCTCGCTGAGCGTCAGTAACTACGAGCGCCTGCTTCGCGCATTTGTGGGGGATGAGCGCTCTCACCTTGTTGGCCTGGGCGTTGACATCGACGAGTACACGACGCACATCTATCGGCGCACGGCCGCCACGCTGATCGAGCGGGCGGCCGGGATCACACTGGCGTCCCGACTACTCGGTCATGCCAACGAGCAGACCACTCGAAACAGCTACGTGGTCACGGCCGACATGGTCGACCCGGTGACGGCCGAGATTCTAGATGAGGTTCTGGGTGGCTGAACACCAAACGTCGGTGTCGAGTCGCCGCCAGGGCACGGACCAGGCTGGCCTTGGCCTCATTTCTTGAAGCGACGTGTCAGTCGAGCGCACAGATCAAGGGCTAGCTGCCTCCGTTCAAAGAGGGACTCTTGGGTGGCTTCACGCCAAGTGCCCGCACCATGTTGAACTCGCGGATGATGGAATTCTCTTGTGCCTCATAACCATTGCCGATCACCACATGCGGGGCATGCGGTTATGCGACATGGTTGTGAGATTCGGCTCGACGCATATTTTCGCTGACCGCGGAGGGGGTCATGGGATGAAAGTGAGACGTCACGGATCCCTAGGGATACGAGACAGCTGTGAATGGAGTCACTATGTCGTTCGAACTACCCAAACTCGATTCGGTGGCCGACGACGGAGCTTTGAGCGATACGTTTCCCACCGCACCCGTCGCAGATGGAACAGAGGCATGCCGATATGCTGTGGCGATGACTTGAGGGCCAGCCGCGGAGGACCCAACCAGAATGCGACGGTACTTCGTTTCGTTATCGATGGCACCTCGGTCGGAGAAGGTGAGATCAAGATTGCCAGGTTCTACGGCCGTCATTCTCACGGTGACATGTCCGCCGGGCCAGAACTAAATGAAGAGCCGTGGTATCAAAGCCATCGTTGATGGGGACCGAACCGACTGCCGACCAATCGTTCACTTTTGACGCACCGATGTATAAAACGAACAGTTTTACTGCACATTTCTTGCAGGAGTGCGCAATGTGTGGGACAGTTTTTTCACTTGACAGCATCGTCATGGGTCGGTTACCAGCGGTGAGCGCCCTTCCGCGCTTTCCAGGATCGGAAGGTTGAAATGGCTTTTTTGCGCAAACACACACGGACTGGCGCTGTTCTGGCAGGTGCGACCATCCTCGGCCTCGGCCTTGCTGGCTGCTCGCCCGCCGCGAACACGTCTTCCTCACAGACCGAGGGTGTGACTATCACCGTTGCCCTGTTCACCGCTTCGCCGCCTGAGGCCGCTCTGGCCGAGTTCACCAAGGAAACCGGCATCAAGGTCACGTGGTCGACCATCGACTGGGACAGCCTCCAGACCAAGATCGCAGCCTCATCGGCCGCCAAGACGTACTTCGCCGACGCGACGGACGTGGACTGGTCGCGAGTCGGGCAGCTGGGCGCCTTGAAGTGGTTCGAGCCTCTGGAAAACTATCTGGACACTGACGCCTACAAGAAGGACATGCCGCAGCTGGACTCCTTCGTGTCGGACGGGCACGTTGTCGGCATCCCCTTTGACGCCTCCTTCCTCACCACGACGGTGAACACGGAGATGTTCGAGAAGGCCGGAATCACGACGATGCCGACCACCATCGCGGAATACACCGCGGACATGGAGAAGCTGAAGTCGAGCGGCGTAGCCGAGCACCCCCTGAACATCCCCTTCGCCGCGGCGGAAGGGCTGTCCACGTACTGGTACCAGACCACGGCCGCGTTCGGTGGAACCGTTCTCGACGGCGACGGCAAGCCCCAGTTCTCTGACCCCGATTCCGCCGGCTACAAGGCGGCCGAGTGGATGGTCAACGGCGTCAAGTCCGGGCTCGTTCCCCCGGGAAACATCAACGTGAGCGACACGCAGGGCCAGCAGACCCTCATGGCCAAGGGCAGCGTCGCATCCACGTTCGCCGACTACTCCGGCAACGTCGGCAGCCTCTACGACATCCCCGACACGTCCAGCGTCGTCGGCAAGGTCACCTACCTGCCCACGCCCGGCGTCGACGGTGTCGGACCGAACGTCAGCAACCCGGATGGCATCGGGATTCCCGTCACCGCCAAGTACAAGGAGGCGGCCGCCAAGTTCATCGAGTGGTTCACCTCCCAGAAGGCCCAGTACGGATTCGCCGGCGGCGAAGGCCCCGACAACGTATTCCCCGGCTACTTCCTGCCCTCCCGCCTGAGCGCCATCGAGCAGCTCACCGCGGACGGCAAGCTGGCAGGCGGAGACGTGCTGACCTCGATTCTCAAGGACAGCGCCCGGCCGGTCTTCCCCGAGGGTGCGCCCGCCTGGTACCCCGAGTTCTCCCGAGCGGTCAACACGAACCTGCACGCGGCCGCAGCGGGCTCCATGAGCGTCAAGGATGCGATGAAGGCGATCTCCGACACCGCTGACAAGCTCTCAAGCGGCTCGTGACCCGAACCCGACGCGCAACCGGACCTGAAACGCAACGGTGAACACTGATACCCGGATCAAGAACGCCCCAGTCGTAGACCCCGGGGGACGCGCGAAGCTCGCGTCCCCCGGGGCCAAACGGCGCGGCCGATTCGACATCCTGCCCTACGCGCTCGTCACCCCGCTCGCACTCTTCATCATCAGCCTCGCCCTGATCCCCGCGCTCTTCACGATCGTGGCCTCGTTCTTCAAGGACCAGGCGCTGAATCCGCCCGTGCAGTTCAACGGCTTTGAAAACTTCGTCAACCTGTTCAACGACGCCGGCGTGCTCTCGAGCATGGGCAACACGGTGATCTACGTGCTCGTCGGCGTCATCCTGTCGACGGTGCTCGCGGTGTTCTTCGGGGTCATCCTGCGCAAGAAGTTCCTCGGTCGCTCCCTGCTCATCGCCGTGCTGATTCTGCCCTGGGCCCTCCCGGGCGTGGTCAACGGGATTATCTGGAGCAACATTTGGGACAGCAATACCGGCCTGGTCAACAGCCTGCTGACGTCCATGCACCTGATCGACACGTACCAGGTCTTCCTCGGCCAGAACAAGTTCATGACGATCCTGGCCATCGAGATGGTGCAGGTCTGGCAGATCACCCCGCTCTCCACCCTGCTCGTGCTGGCCTCAATGCAGAACATCCCCGATGAACTCTATGAAGCCGCGAGCCTGGACGGCGGGTCGCCGTGGAAGGTGTTCTGGTCGGTCACCCTGCCGCTCACCGCGCCCGGCATCACCATCGCGATGGTGCAGGCGGTGATCGCGACCCTCAACATCTTCGACCAGCCCTACATTCTCAACGGTGCTGCCAGCACCGGAGCATCCGTCACCATGCAGACCTACTTCATCAGCTTCCAAAACCTTGACTTCGGGCAGGGATACGCGTTGTCGCTCATCATCACGATCGTCACGCTGGTGCTGTCGCTTGGAATTCTCAAGCTCGTCTACCGCCCTGTGGAGTACTGATGAATCGCCGTCCGCACTGGTTCCGATGGTTCGGAGTCGCCTTCATCGTGTTCTGGTCCCTCGTCCCCGTGTACTGGGCGCTGAACACCAGCCTTCAAACGGATGCCCAGGTGAGTTCGAAGCCCTCGAACTACGTTCCGCCCACTCCGACGTTGTCCAACTACCTGGCGCTGCTCACCGGCGAGGGTGAGACCGCAGCGGCGATTCGCCAGTCCTCCATCAACATCCTGATCGAGTGCACCCTGGCCACAGTGATCACCGTCGTGCTGGCGACGCTCGCGGCGTACGCATTCGCCCGGATGAAGTTCCGGGGCGGGAAGATCCTGTTCTACGCCGTGCTCGCCACGATGGCATTCCCGGCGTACACGACCCTGATCCCGATCTACCGCATCCTGAGCACATTCGGCCTCGTGAACACGTATGCGGGCATCGTGCTCGTGTACGTCTCGGGGTTCCTCCCGCTCGCGACCTGGATTCTCTACAACTACATGTCGAGTCTTCCGTTGGCCATTGAGGAAGCCGGCACCATGGATGGCGCCAGCCGGATGAAGATCCTGTGGCACATCGTGATTCCCCTGGCACTGCCCGGTATCATCTCCACCGCGATCATCACGTTCCTGTTCGCGTGGGGTCAGTTCCTGTTCCCGCTCGTGCTGTCGAGCGACCTGTCCACGCAGCCTTTGACTGTCGTCATCGCCGCGCTGCAGGGCAGGCACGTCGTGCCCTTCTCGCTGCTCAGCGCCGCCGGAATCATCGCCATCGCCGTTCCAGCGGCCATCGCCCTGATCCTGAACAAGTACATCGTCAGTGGGCTGCTCGCCGGAAGCGTGAAGTAGCCGGGGCCGGCTAAGCGTCCGGGGAGGCGCCCTTCGCCTGCCTGGGACGTGACGGCCGCGCCCCGGTGAGATCGACGACGTGCACCTGCACGCCGGCGTCGGCGATGCGCTCCAGCTCGACCGGGTCTGCATTCGAGTCGGTGATCAAGTCGCTGATCTGGGACAGGTCCGCCATTTTCGCCAGCGTCACCCGCCCGACCTTCGAACCGTCCGCGACCACGATCACTCGCTGGGCGCTGGCGACCATCGCGTTGTTCGTGCGAGCCTCGGTGTCATCGTGCGTCGTCACCCCGCCGGCGGCCGTGATGCCGTCGGTGCCGAGGATGGCCGTGCCCACGTTGATCGCCTTGAACGTGTTCTCCGACAGTGACCCGACGGCCTCGAACGAACTCAACCGCACGACCCCGCCGGTGATGATCACCTTGAGCTGGGGCCGCGCCGCGCACTCCAAAGCGGTCGTGAGCGAGTTGGTCACGATCGTCAACTCCGTGCGATTGCCGAGGGCCCTGGCGACCTCCGCAGTGGTGGTGCCGCCACTGATCGCCACGGCGTACGGCCCGGAGGGGATCATTTCGACCGCGCGGCGGGCGATACGTTGTTTGGCTTCCCTGAACTGAGTGTCGCGAAGCCGGACCGGAATTTCGCTGTGGGAGTCCAATGCGCGGGCGCCTCCGTGGGTTCGCACGAGAAGGCCCTGCTCGTCGAGGTCGGCCAGATCCCGCCGGAGAGTCGCGGCCGACACCCCGAGGTCGCTGGCGAGAGAGGCCAGGGAGACTGCCTTCTGCTCATGAAGCGCGGACAGGACCGATCGCATCCGGTCGGAGCGCTTCACCGATACTGCGCGAGGATGGGCTTCGAAGTAGCCGTCAGTGGACATGATTCGCTTTCTTGTCTTAAATGCGCATTGTTTGTGCCCACTTTAGCGCCAAAACGCTCGTGATATTGCGTGAACCACGCAGTATGTCGCAGTATTTACTAATGACCAAGGTGACGCTCATCGGCGCAGGCAGCGCAGTGTTCACGCGCCAGCTGATCGCGGACCTGCTGAGCTTCACCGAACTCGCCGACATCGAGATCTCTCTCCAGGATGTCGATGGAGCCCGACTCGCCGTCGCGGCAGCGACCGCCCGCCAGGTCAACGAGCGGTTCGGTACCCGGGCCACGATCACCGCCGGCTTCGACCGCAAAGCAGCGCTCGTCGGTTCGGATTTCGTCATCAATATGATCCAGGTGGGCGGGATCGAGGCCACCAGGAAAGACCTCCTGATCCCCGCGGCGTACGGCCTGAACCAGGTCATCGGCGACACGACCGGAGTCGGCGGAGTGTTCCGCGCCCTCCGCACGTTCCCGGTGCTCACCAGCATCCTGGCCGACATCCGGGACGTCTGCCCCGACGCGTACTTCCTCAACTACACGAACCCGATGGCCATGAACGTGGGGTGGGCCGCGGCCGTTGCGCCGGAGATCAAGACCGTTGGCCTGTGCCACAGCATCTCGAAGACCGTGCAGAGCATGTCGGCCCTCGTGGGGGTCCCGTTCGAGGAGACGCACTATCGCGCCGCCGGCGTTAATCACCAGGCCTGGATTCTCGAGTGGTCCCGGAACGGCGAGGACCTTTACCAGCTCCTGCGGGCACGGATCGCGGCTGATCCCGAACTTGAGCGTCGCGTGCGGGTGGAAATCTTTCGCCGCATCGGCTACTACCCGACCGAGTCTAGCGAGCACTCCGCCGAGTACCTGTCCTGGTTCCTGCGATCGCCGGACCAGATCGACCGGTACCGACTCACCCCGCTGGCGTACATCGGAATCAGCGAGACGAACGTCGATACGTTTGCGGCGGCCCAGCAGGCCCTCGCTACGGGCGCGCCCCTGGAACTCGAGCGTGGGGCGATTGAATACGCGCCGCAAATCATCCATTCGATCGTCACGGGTGAGAGCCGGGTGATCCACGCCAATGTGGTGAACGCCGGCCTGATTGACAACCTTCCGTCGGGGGCGGTAATCGAGGTGCCTTGTACCGTCGATGCTGCCGGAGTGACGCCGCACGCGATGGGCTCGCTGCCCGCGCAATGTGCGGCGCTGAACCGGCCCTATCTGTCCGTGGCGGAGTTGACAATCGAGGCCGCGCTCACGGGAAACCCCCGGATGGTCCGTCAGGCAGTTCTGATGGACCCGAACGCCAGCTCTATCCTGCGCCCGGACCAGATCTGGGACATGTGCAACGCACTCGTCCGCGCCCACGGGAACCTACTCGACGAGACGCTTCGCGTCGACGTGGCGGCGGAAGCGCTGTGACTCTCGCCACCACCAGGGAGCTTGTCGCCGGGGCCGTGAACGACAAGCGGGCCGTTCTGGCATTCAATGTGATCACGCTGGAGCACGCCGAAGGCATCGTTGCAGGCGTCGAACGTGCGAATGCACAGGCTCTCCTACAGGTCAGCGAAAATGCTGTCCACTTTCACGGGGGACAGCTGGCGCCGATCCTGGCCGCCTGCGCCAGGCTCGGCGTGGCATCCACCGCCCCCATCGCCATCCACCTCGACCATTTCCAAGACCTAGCGCTGGCCGAGCGAGCTATGGATCAGGCCGCCGAACTTGGGGTGAGCTCAATTATGATAGACGCTTCAAATCTCGGGTACGCACAGAATGTGCAGCGCACACTCGCCCTCGCACAGCGCGCCCACGACTTGGGCCTTTGGGTCGAAGCCGAACTCGGCACGATCGGCGGCAAAGACGGCGCCCACACGCCCGGCGTGCGCACCGATCCCGGCGACGCCCGTGACTTTGTCCGGGAAACATCGGTGGATGGACTCGCTGTCGCGGTCGGCAGCTCGCACGCGATGGCCACCCAGGATGCAAGGCTCGACCTGGACCTTATCGGTACACTGGCCGCCAAACTTCCGGTCCCCCTCGTCCTGCACGGCTCCTCCGGCGTGGACGATTCGACGCTCACGAGCGCGATACGTGCCGGCATCCGCAAGGTGAACGTGGGAACGGCGTTGAACGTCGCATTCACCCGCGAGATCCGTCGTTTCTTGCAGCTCAACCCCGAGATTACCGATCCCCGGACATACCTCGCGGAAGGCCGCGAGGCCGTTGCCCGCGCCGTCGCCCATCTCTGCGTCGTTGTCGACCCGGAGCATCAGAACGGGCCGATGCAGTGACTTACTCAGAACCGCAAAGGAGCACGATGGTAAATCACCTGTGGAACACGATCCGTCAGCATAAGAGCGGCAACGCAGTCGGCATCTACTCAGTCTGTTCTGCGCATCCGACCGTACTTGAGGCCGCCATCCGCCAGGCAGCAAGCGACGACACGTACGCCCTCATCGAAGCCACGTCCAACCAGATCGACCAATTCGGCGGTTACACGGGGCTGCGTCCGTCCGACTTCCGCGAACTCGTTTACTCGATCGCGGACCGACTCGACTTTCCACGCGATCGACTTGTGCTCGGCGGTGATCACCTCGGACCGAACCGTTGGCAGAAGCTGCCAGCCGAAGAAGCCATGAGGAACGCTGAGACCCTGGTCGCGGCGTACGTTGAGGCGGGCTACACAAAGATTCACCTCGATTGCAGCATGTCGTGCGCGGGCGATGCCGTGCCCGTCGGTGACGACCTGGTCGCCACCCGCACGGCACGGCTGCTGCGCGTTGCTGAGGATTCCGCCCAGCGGGCAGGGATCCCGGGCCAGGTTCTGTACGTGATCGGGACTGAGGTGCCGGTGCCGGGTGGCGCCCACGAGACGCTCGATCAGCTGACGGCGACGTCGCCGGAGGCCGCGCGCGCGACGCTCGTCCGACACGGCACTGCGTTCGCAGAACTCGGTCTTCAGGACGTCTGGCCTCGAATTATCGCGATGGTCGTGCAGCCCGGGGTGGAATTCGACCACCTGCAGGTCATCGATTACCGCCGCGAGGCGACGGTCGACCTCCGAACCGTGCTGGGCGACGAGCCCGGCCTGGTCTTCGAGGCACACTCCACGGACTACCAGCTCGCCGGCCGGCTCACGGAGCTCGTCGAGGACCATTGGGCGATTCTCAAGGTGGGCCCGGGGCTGACGTTCGCGATGCGCGAAGCGCTCTTTGCCCTGGTCAAGGTCGAAGACGAGCTAGTGTCCGCCATGGACCGGTCCGACCTGATCAACGTCATCGAACGCCGGATGCTCGCTTGCCCCGGCCACTGGGAGGGTTACTACGAGGGCAGCGCCGACGAACAGCGCATCGCCCGGCGCTTCAGTTATAGCGATCGGCTGCGCTACTACTGGCCCGACCCCGAGATCGAGGCTGCGGAGAGCCGTCTTTACGAGAACCTGACGAACCTGCAGATTCCGCTCCCGCTGATCAGCCAGTACCTACCAGAGCAGTACGCCCGCGTGCGAGCTGGCGTCCTGGCACCCGATCCTCGGGAACTCGTTGTGGATAAGGTCCGCGACGCACTGCGGCCCTATTCAGGGGCGTGCTTTCCCGTTCTTCCCGAAAAGTCCAACACCGTACCCACCGCTCGTACCGCACTCACCGAGGAAAATCTCAATGACTAGTCCGCTCACCTCACCCCGCGTCCTTACTCCCGGCCCCGGATCTCAAGCCACGGTCCGCGAGATCATCCAGCAGCCCGAGGTCTGGCGCGAGGCCGCATCCGCAATCGCGGCACTGCGCCAGGAACTGGATGCTTTTCTCGCTCCGCTGCTGGCCCGCCCTGATCTGCGCATTCTCCTGACCGGTGCTGGAACATCCGCCTTTGCCGGGGAGATCGCAGCTCCGGCCCTCTCCCGTCTTCTCGACCGCCGCGTCGAGGGCCTCGCGACCACGGCCATCGTGTCGAACCCGCGGGAATATCTCTCTGAGGATCTGCCGACGCTGCTCATCTCGTTTGCTCGATCAGGTAACAGTCCGGAAAGCATCGCCGCCACCCGCCTGGCCGACGAATGCCTCACCGACGTCAGCCATCTGGTGCTGACCTGCGACCGGGAGGGCAGCCTCTACCGGGAGCACGAGGGCCGCGAGAAGTCCATGACGGTGCTGATGCCCGGGCGCGCCAACGACGAGGGGTTCGCGATGACCTCAAGCTTCACGTCGATGCTATTGTCCTGCCTGCTCATCCTGGGGGGCGAAAATGACTCCGCGGTCAACGCCCTCGCTGCCGCCGCGACCCAAATTTTCCAGTCCCGACAGGAGGCAATTCGCCAGCTCGCTGCCAACGGATACGACCGGATCGTGTATCTGGGCAGCGGCCCCCTGACCGGGCTGGCTCGCGAATCGGCCCTGAAGCTCCTGGAGCTCACCGCTGGGCAGGTAGTCACCTACTTCGACTCCGCTTTGGGCTTTCGCCACGGCCCCAAGGCCGTCCTCGACGACAACACGCTCGTGGTCGTCTACGTGTCATCGGACCCTTACACCTGCCAGTATGACCTCGACATTATCGCCGAGCTTCGCTCAACACAGAACCCGGAAAGTGTCATCGCGATCACATCCGAGCCGCTGCCTTCATCACACGGCAAATCGTGGGTTCTTGAGGGTCTGACCGGACTTAACGACGCTTACCTTGCCGTAGGATACGTCATCGTGGCACAGATCCTGGGTTTGTCGTTCGCCCTGCAGCTCGGCACGACAGCAGACAACCCTTTTCCCGGAGGCGACGTCAACCGTGTTGTGCAGGGCGTCAGCATCCACTCTTTGTTGCCTGCCGCGGGCGAAGTTGCTGTGGCGAGCACCGAGTTGTGACTCTTTTCCTAGGCGTCGACGGAGGCGGCTCCAAGACCGCCTTCGTGCTACTCGACGACTCAGGACGCATTCTGGCCGAGGCACAAACGCGGAGTTGCTACTACTTCACCGAAGGAATCGCGCTCGTCGAACAGGTTCTCACTGACGGTGTCGGACAAGTGTGCCGCGCTGCGGGCGCTAAGGCGAGGGATATCGGTCAGGCCTTCTTCGGTCTGCCTGGCTACGGCGAGGCAAGCTCCGACATCCAAACCTTGAACGCGCTTCCTCGTAACGTTCTCGGCCACGAGCGGTATACCTGCGACAACGACATGGTGTGTGGCTGGGCCGGGTCACTGGGCGCCATCGATGGAATCAATGTCATTAGCGGAACCGGCTCCATGACCTACGGAGAACGTGACGGTCGCGGCCACCGAGCGGGCGGATGGGGCGAAATATTCGGCGACGAAGGCTCGGCATACTGGATAGCCACCCGTGGCTTGAACGCGTTCACTCGGATGAGTGACGGCCGGCTCCCCCGCGGCCCGCTGTACGACGCTATGAAGTCGCGGGTCGGCGTCTACAACGACCTCGACTTGATACATGTCGTGGTCGACCGCTGGCAGGGCCAGCGAAGCGTCATCGCCGACCTGTCCAAGACGGTCGTAGGAGCGGAGTCGCAGGGTGATACCGTTGCCGCCGGCATCCTGACCGAGGCGTGCGCCGAGTTGGCCACGCTCATCGAGAGCACTCGTGTCGAGCTTGGATTTGGCGGGGATGACGTCGTGCCGGTGTCGTACTCGGGCGGCATGTTCAACGCAGAGTTCATCCGCCAGGGATTCGAAGACGCATTGGCCTCGCTAAATCCGAACTATGATCTGCGCCCGCCTCTGTTCAGCCCCGTCGTGGGTGCCGCACTTTATGCGGCAAAGCGAGCCGGCAGTCCGCTCTCGGAGAAGGCCCTCGCGGTTCTTCCTTCCCAATAGCATCCTCTCTCGGGGTGGAGCCGATGACCGGAAAACACTATAAACCGACCATGCAGGGCAAGAACGAACGCTTCCATCAGACCCCTGTTCCGAGACCTCGACTAGCAACCCCTCGCGCAGACTCTCGAGCAGCTGCAGGACCAAGTCGACGCGTTCGATGTGATTTACAACACGCAGCGCCCACATCAGGCGTTGCCGGGCGAATCACACCACAGCAGTCGTGGGAGGCGACCCCGACAGTCGAACCGCCGCGCCGCACCCCGTCCCCCGCCGCGCACGTGGCCGCCAACGATGATCGGCGGATGACGCGCATCCGAGGCAACGGCATCGTCTTCGCCCGCGGCGCCAAGTGTAAGGTCAGCCGAACCCTGCTCATCGAGCACCGCTAGCCAGACCCGGGAACCAAATACGTTGGCAGCGGACGCCCCCGCGGGCCCCGGGGACCGCGCACGATCCCGTAACTGTCAGAGATGTCCTGATGCAGATTCGTCAGAGATGTCCTGATACATCACGAGTGTTATCTGTCAGGACCGCGAAGCACTTGCCCACATTTTGCCCACACTTGAATAGATTCGACGTGATTGACGAGTCTTCACGATGACCCAAAATCGTTGATTTTACGGGCATTTTGACCTTCCGCCAGGCTTTTACTGGTCCGGACTTTGGGTTCAAATCCCACCGGTACAATCAGCGGTTGTCGACGCTTCGAGTTCGCGTCGCCGCGCACCATAGACTCGGGAAGACGTAGTGACGACGCGCACCGGCACGACCGCGCAGGGCGGCGCGGTGGCGCAGGTCGATGTGACCGGCCTGATCGCAACGGCCTTCGATCATTTCGACAGCCGGGCCGGCGACCCGCACCTGCACACGCACGTCGTGATCAGCAACAAGGTGCAGACCGTGCTAGATGGCAGGTGGCGCTCGCTCGACGGCCGGCCGATGCACGAGGCCGTGGTGGCGCTCTCCGAACTGCACGAATCCCTGTTCGCTGACGAGCTCACGCGATCCCTCGGCGTGCAGTGGCAGCGGCGGGAGCGGGGGCGTGATCGCCACCCGGCGTGGGCTCTAATGGGCGTGCCGGAGGCGCTCGTGGCAGAGTTCTCGACGCGGCCCCGGCACATCGATGTCGAGACGGACCGGTTGATCGAGAAATATGTGACCAGTCACGGGCGGCGTCCGACGTCGGTGACGATCATGAAGCTGCGCGCGCAGGCCACGCTCGCCACGCGGCCAGCGAAGCAGGTGCACTCGCTCGCGGATCTCACGGCGGCCTGGCGAGAACGCGCTTCCCGCGTGCTTGGCCACGAAGTGTTGACGGTCGCCGGGTCGTCACCGGTGTTGCTCCGGGCGGAGGACCTGCCGCGCGAGGCTGTGGAAGCTCTTGGGGTGAGCCTGATGACGGCCGTCAGCCAGAAGCGTGCCACCTGGCGGCATTGGAATCTCACCGCCGAGACCGCGCGCCAAACGATGCCGTACCGGTTCGCGTCGGCCTCCGATCGGGAAGCAGTTATCGGGCTAATAGTGGATGCTGCCCAGCGCGTGTCCCTGCGCCTCACACCGCCAGAGCTGGCGGTGAGCCCTCTGGAGTTTCAGCGGAATGATGGGACGTCGGTGTTTCGGCCGAAGCATTCCGTCGTGTTCACGTCGGCTGAGTTGCTGGATGCGGAGGCGCGGCTGCTCAAGCGGGCCGCGCTTGTGACCGCACCCCGGGTGGCGCTCGGGGCGGCGGCTATTTCGCGGTTGCCAGGTGGCGGTCGGCTCGCCGACGACCAGCTCGCCGCACTCGCGTCGGTTGCCGGGTCGGGCCGTGTGATCGATGTTTTGGTGGGCCCGGCCGGCGCGGGTAAGACGACGGCGATGAATGCGCTGCGGTGGGCTTGGGAAGCAGCCCACGGTGCCGGCTCGGTCGTAGGGCTGGCTCCCTCGGCCGCTGCCGCGACGGTGCTAGCGACAGATCTCGGTATTGCGACGGAGAACCTGGCGAAGTGGTGGCAGACCCATGTTGACCAGGGTTCGTCGTTTCGGGCCGGTCAGCTCGTGATCATTGACGAGGCATCCTTGGCCGGCACGATGCCGCTGGATCGGGTCACCGCGCTGGCTGTAGCTGCGGGCGCGAAGGTGCTGCTGGTCGGTGATTATGCCCAGCTGCAGTCGGTCGATGCTGGCGGGGCGTTCTCGCTGCTCGTGCACGATCGAGCCGATGCGCCCGAACTCATCGACGTGCACCGGTTCGTGCACGAGTGGGAGAAGACCGCATCCCTCGGATTGCGCCAAGGCAACCCGAACTCGATCGACCTGTACGGCGCGCACGATCGTCTGCGCGACGGCAGCACGGAGGCGATGGCGGATGCTGCCTACGAGGCGTGGCGGGCGGACATCCGCTCGGGCAAGTCGACCGTGCTGATCAGCGACTCGAACGAGGCCGTCGCGGCGCTGAACGTGCGCGCACGCACCGAACTGATTCTGGAGGGTCGCGTCGATGCGCTGCACGACGTCGCGCTGCACGACGGAACCCGCGCCGCCGTCGGGGACACGGTCATCACCCGCCGGAACGACCGCCGGCTGTATGCATCGCGCAGCTGGGTGCGGAACGGCGACCGATGGAACGTGATCGGCATGCACCGGAACGGTTCGGTCGAGGTGCGCCGGCAGGGACGGCGGTGGGGGAGCACGGTGCTGCTTCCCGCGTCGTACGTCGCCGAGCATGTTGAGCTGGGCTATGCGGTCACCTCGCACCGGGCGCAGGGAATCACGACCGACACCGCGCACGTGGTCGTGGCGCCGAGCATGCCGCGCGAGAACCTCTACGTGGCGATGACGCGGGGACGCGAGGCGAACACCGCCTACGTCGCCGTCGACCGCCCCGATGTCGCCCACGTCGGGCCGCGGCCGGGCGACGCTGTGGACGTGACGGCGCGCAGTATCCTCTGTGGCATTTTGCAGCACGTCGGCGCCGAGCTGTCCGCGCATGAGACTCTGGTGGCCGAGCAAGACGCCTGGGGTTCCGTGGCCCAACTCGCGGCGGAGTACGAGACCCTTGCGGTGGCCGCGCAGCATGATCGGTGGGTTTCTCTCGTGCGAGGGAGCGGGCTCTCACCTTCGCAGGCTTTCGAAGTGATCAATTCGGATGCCTTCGGCCCGTTGACGGCGGAGCTACGGCGGGCCGAGGCGCACTTTGTCGATGTGGCGAACCTGCTGCCGCGCGTGGTTGCGGCGCGCGGGTTCGAGGACGCGCAGGACATTGCGGCCGTGCTGCGCGCTAGGGTCGCGGCGGTTGTATCGCGGGATACCGGGGCAGGCCGCACGCGCCGTGCGCCGCGTCTGGTTGCCGGGCTCATTCCGCGGGCGATCGGGCCGATGGATGCTGCCATGCACCAGGCCTTGGTCGAGCGCGCCGACCTGATCGAGTCGCGGGCGGTCGCTGTGCTCGATCAGGCGTTGCTCGCGGGGGAGCCGTGGGCTCGAGCCCTCGGCTCCGCGCCGCGTGGTTCATCGGCTGCTGCCGCGTGGCGCCAAAGCGGACGCACCGTCGCCGCCTACCGAGATCGGTATGGCATCATCGGTGCTCGGCCACTAGATACGGCACCGGAGTCGAAGGCGCAAAAAATGGATGCGGCGCGCGCTCGGACCTCGCTCAGGACCGCTCAGGGCTTGGCCCATGAACGCTCGTGTCCCACAGACAGTCCGAGTGTCAGTTCAGTGTCACCGCTCTTGGATATCCGCCTCTAGATTCAGGTAATCTCGTCACTCTGGCTGCACGACGTACCCCGACTGATCGCGCTCGAGTTTGGCGGGATTGTGAAAAGGGCAGCGAGTATGGACTGTTTGATTAAACGGGTACGGACGGTCGCTTCGCTAGGGAAACGCTGAGAACTTCGGGAGCGTTCATGTTGAGGGCCGAGGGCTGGCGGGAAGGGATCGAGCTGGCACTAATTTCTGTCGAACCGTACCCATGACTGTCCAAGAACGCCCGGAGTGCGCGCAGTGCGGACTCCGGATCGGGTGACGGACCAATCTTAATGTGGTCGATGGGGAGGCGCATGGGCGTGTCGTTGAGAGCGTATTCGGCGTTAGCCGCACCGGCAGCCATTTCGATATACGGGATAAGCCCGAACCGTCCCTCGCGAAACTTTACAAATTTCCAGACGGGGTTGAGTCCTACGATGACCCGCACTTCTCGCTCATCGATGAACCCGTCGTCCTTTTCGTGATTTATCGGGCCGTCCACATTGGGTCCGACATCAATCAAGAACGCGCCACGCTCGATCGCAGCTTTCCGCTGGGCGATGAAATCGCGGATCTGTCTTTCGTGATCGGGGGTACCTGTCGTGGAGACATACTTAACGTCTTTCCATTCCCCACCGAAAACGAAAACTGAATCTGAATCGTAAAGGCGCACAGGACGATCGTCGATCTCCTCAACTTCTCCATCGCGATAGCCAGGCGGCGGACAGGGGTGCTCATCACCCGGTATTTGCTCGCGCGGCACTAGACGACGGGCGCGATCGAGTCCAACCGCGTATGCAACCTGCCCGGTCCCGTAACCCCGCCAGAGGGTTAGGAGATCAGGAAGCGCCGATGCGGAGACGAGATACGAATCAAAAACACTTGAGCCACGGAGGAGGCTGCTCTTAGAGACCAAATCGCGATCCGCTTCCGAAAGTGAGCCCTCCATTTGCGCAAAAGTCGACTTGAGTGCGTTTACTCCAGTCTTCATTTCATTTGCGTCGTTCATAAAGGCAGCGGAGGTGGCCCAGATCGAATCGCTGGTCACAATGCCGCGGAGTCCAGCGGTCGAGGTGTAGTGCCAGACAAGGTCATCAAATTCACGCTCACTTGGCAGGGTCATTCCGAGAGCTTAGTTGTCTGGAACGAACCAAGGCTAGCCGACTAAATCTGTTGGCATCGCGCAACCCATATATCTGTATCGCAACAGATTTGGGGTTGGCTTCTTGGGACACAGGCCATGGATCGAAGCTGATTCGGTTGCTGGCCTGACGAAGACCCCTGCCGACAGATCCGTGGCTGACCGGCAATCGTGGGCGAGTGCTTGCTGTCCCGCTTCACATGAAGAGTTACCGACCGATAGGCAAAACCAGAGCCCAGTAGAAAATCGCTGCACTGTGTATTTGGCGCACGAAAGTGCCGAATAGGTTCGCTCGCCCGTCATGGAGCCCATGATTGCCGTGGGCAGGCTGCGTGCGGGCCTGTGCGTGGGAGCAGTCGCTCTGGAATCTTGTATGCGGCACTTTCGCCCGGGGAAATCCGATTCTAAAGTGTTGGTAGGCAACCTCTACAACGCGCCGTCGCTCGTTGCGATGGTATGACTTTCAGTCCTTTCAGGTTCTTGTTGCCGAACATCTGAAAGGTCGCGCCATGTTCGAATTCATTCTGGCCGCCACGGCCCGAAGCTACTTTTTCTTGCGTCGGTTCATGCCGACCGCCATAGTGATTGACGCGATCAACACACGGCGCGGCCTGAAGTGGGGCGTCCCCGCGATGCTGCTCGCCGTTCCGTATGCGGTTGCTGCGGAGTATTGCCGAGCGCAGGTCGAAGCCGGTGGATCGGGCTGGCTGAACCTGCTCGTGTTGGTGTTTCTCTGGAACATGATCAAGTTCGTGCTGATCGGACCCGTCAGCGTGCTGAAGTTTCTCGTGGTGCGCGTTCGTGAGGCCGTGGCGCGCCGTCGCATGATGAAGGCGCTGCTCGCCGAAGGTGTCGAACGCTTCGCTGAGCCGGTGCTTGTGTCCAGGCGCGGCTGACGTCCGGGCGCCGTCGGCGTACCTCCTGGTAGCGGCATGATTGGCTCACACAGAGCCGCAGCAGGAGGCTTCACTATGACGATCCCGCAGGAGCAATTCGACGACCTGCTCAGCCGCACCGCCTTGGCTGCGCTGTTCTACTATCCGGAGGTCGCTGTCGACGGCGACGGTCCCAGCCTGCAGAACGACATCGCCTACTGCCTGGATCCCGTCGCCGGGATCGCGGACGAGGACGCCGAGCGGCTCCGAATCGCGGTCGGACGTGTGATCGCGAATCCGACGGCGCATCGCTCTGAACTGCTTGCTTTGGTCATCGAGCTGGCTCCGCCGCCTGCCGAGTAGTCGCGATCATGAACGACCCATCTGAGGAAGCCGCCGGCGCGCAGAAGTCGCTGGCGGAGCATCCGTTTGCTGATGACGAGGCGGAGAAGCGGCGCCAGTATGTGGCGGCCAATCGCGATCGGATCCGCGAGCTGAATCGTCTCTGGCGGTCGGAACATCTCGACCGGGCCCGGGAGCTCAATCGGGATTCGATGCGTCGGGCCGCGGCGCGCCGACATCGTGAGGCGGAGGTGCGGGCGCGGGGGAGGGATCGGGCGAAGCGCTGGCGGCTGGAGCATCCGGAGCGCCGGCGTGAGTATCAGCAGCGGTGGGTGGCGGAGAATCGCGAGAAGGTGCGCGAGTACTACAACCGCTACTACGAGAACCACCGCGACGAGGTCAAGGCGCGGGCTGCGGCCAGACGGGATGCGGCCCCCGAGCACACAAAGCAGATCACCCGGCAGTGGGCCGACCGCAATAAGGAGCGTCGTGCCGAGTTGCAGCGCAACCGGCGCAGTGATCCGGAGATCTACCAGTCCGAGCTGGAGGCCAATGCCGCAGCGCGACGACTCAAACGCAGCCTGAGCCGGGCCGGGCTCCCGCCAAAGCTTCTGCACGCGACGACTGCGGCTGAGCGTCGGGCCAACGAGCGCGAGGCCGACGCCTATTTCAATAACCCGTCACGGCCCGAGCATCTGCGGCAGTTCACCGTGTTCGCCGAATCGCTGACCGAGCACATGCTCAAGAACGGCGCGCGCATGCACGAGTTCGCCGAGGCCCACGTAGAGGCCCGAGCGCGCATGGGGCTGCCAGCGGTGCCGGTGGAGACCATCGTCTACGCCCGAGCCGTCGAGATAGTCGCAGAGCGGATGCGCCGGGTCGACCTGCTGACCGGCCGCGACGTCGCCGCAGCCGTGCGAAGCACGCAGGCCCTGGTTCGGCGCATGGAGCGGCAGCGGCAGTTCGATGGGCTTGTGAAGGCTGTCGTGGTGCAGGTCCAGCGCAATAGGAGTCGGTACGCCATTGATGCGGAGATCGAGAACCGGGCGAGGGTCCGAAGGGGGAAAACGCGTGAGCCCGTCGAGTCGCTGGCCGTGCAGCAGTCGATGCAGGAGGTAATTGAACGCGTGCGCACGAGCAGTCTCACGATCGAGGATTTTCGGAGTGCTGCCCGAGCCGCTTCACTGCGGTCTGCTGCGCTTTTCAAGGACCGCCAAGACCGGGCGGCAGATCGGATTCGCCGACTGCCCGGGGGTTAGCAGTTCAACGCCAGCTCTGGCCTACCGACGGTCCTGCCGGCCCGGTCTCAGGGGGAATAGGAACTGGCCGCGTTGAAGTTAAGTTAGGTCCGCACGGCGCGGCACGCCAAATGGAGCGCCAGCCGTGCCTCGGGGTCTGCCATGTCCACACCGAGCAACTCCTGAACCCTTTGAACGCGAGTCGATACGGTGTTGCGATGGAGACCCAGCGCCGTGGCTGTCGCGGCGATCCTGGACTCGTTGTCAAGGTAGGCCGACAGCGTGGACAGCAGTTCGTCGCTGCTCTCCCGAAGCGGCGCGAGGAGTGATTCTGCCGCGGGCACGAATGTGTCGTTGCGCGTCCAGGCGAGGAGCAGCTGTTCAAGCCCGAGTCCATCCACGCGCACGAACCACCCCGTCGCGGATCGGTTGACCGCAATGCGGGCGGCATCGGCTGCTTCGCTCAACGAAGCTGCGAGACCATTTGGTCCGTTTTCCATCGAGCCGACACCGGTCGCAACGTTGAACAGGCGACGAGCACCAACGTGCAATTCACGGAGTGCGGCGATGTGGGTCTCGACCTGCTGCGGCGTCGGCATTTCCGTGAAAGTATGCCAGCCGCTGACACCGCGGCCGCTCGTGGTGGCATGTGCATGAGAAGCAACTGTGCCGAGGTTTCGAGTGACGAAGCGCAGCAGCTGGAGAGTGTCGAGCCGGGTCCGCCCGATGATGCGAAACGCGAGGTGATAGCCGGTTGTGCTCCAACCGCGTTCCAACATGCGGCGCTCGACATCGCGGTCGGGGGTTCCGCTGAGGTCGAGAAAATCGCGAAGCAAGCCCGACGAGACCGAGGTGTCGCTCAGGGCTGCTACTTCATCGATGAGGATGCGCGCCGCGACGGCTGGCATGGCTACCTCGGCGGCGACAGCAAGGGCACGGAGCTGAGGGTCGCTGAGGCCATCACCGAAGAAGGCGATGCGTAGACCCTCGCGACTGGGACTGTCTACGCGAACGGATGCCGCGGTGCCACCACCAACGCGCGTGACGTCCAGCCAGGGGGCGAAATCGATCGCAGTGTGCACTGACGGGTCGAGGTGTCCGCCCGCCTCGAGCAGCACCGTCTCAGAATCGATCAGAGCGATACCGTGGCCCACACTCGAGGACAGGTGTCGCAGGAGGTCGGGCAGGGCCTCGACATGGTGTTCGATGGATTGCGCGACCTTGCGTACATAGCTGAGGGTGAGGGCGTCGTGGGCCTCCAGCAGGTGCCAGCACGCCTTCGCGAGCATCATCGGCCTGTCCACGTTAAGTAGGGTGAGGTTGAGGCGCGCTGCGAGGGCGCGAGTGCCGGTACCGAATCCGTCGGCTTCCTGCACGGCGAGGGCACGAAAGCCACGGTCGGCCCGTCGCCGGATCAGGGCATCCTGCTGCCACGGTGTGCCCGGAGGCGGTGTCGTCAGAACGGCGAGTAGTCCCTCACCGTCTGCCGGCAGCTCGGACTCGGTCGCTTCGATGACGACATCGGTCAGCTCCGTGTCCTCTGGGCCCGCGACAATTCTGAGGCCGCCATTCGAAGGATGCGCGAGAAGGGCGCTCAGCCACAGTTGTTCCTTCATATGCCACCGTCCAGTTCAGCCAGTCCGTAGGCCGATGGCACCACGTGTCGTATCCGCTCCGCGGAGCCGGACCACCAATCGGGCCCGGGCAGCCCAATGATGGTGATATTTCGGGCGATAGTGAGGTCGGTCACCTGCAGTATGTCGCGTGAGATCGCGTCGAGCACCACGATGATGGTCGGCGTGGATGCTTGCAGGAGACCGTCGGTAATGAACGCGAGTGACTCGGAGCGGGTGATGATGCGGTGTATCTCGCCAGCCTCTCCATCGACCAGAACCGCGCTCACGTGCGGATCGTTGGCATCCAAGTCGATCGCCATGATTCGACCCTGCCCAAGCACCCGACCACCGAGCACCTCGGCCAGCTCTGATAGGGGCGCGTCTGCAGCGGCTTCGAACGCTGTACCGAGGTGAAGGGCCCGGGCGATGCTGCCATGGATGGCATGCTCAGCGAGGTCACCGACAGTGAATCCCGCGAAAACTGCGCCGCCGGCGCCACCGGCTTGGATAACGGCAGAGCGAATGACTCGCTCAAGATCGATTGGGCGATCAGTCTGCACGAGCAACACCCCGCCCACGCCGGTGTCGCACGTCGCGAAGATACCCGGCACATGGTCCACGAGAAGTGACATCTGGTCGAGATCAGGTACCGCGCGGCCGGTGAGGTCGGCGTCGACCACCCTGTGTTTACTGGCGAACAGCAGTGAGGTGAGGCCGTTGAGTCCGCCGCCCTCGAGCGAACAAACAACGGGTATGCGTTCGCCGAACCAGCGTTCGGCTGCGTCGATGAGTGGTGCAAACGGGGCCTCACCGGGCAGGCGCTCGCCGAGGAGCATCGTCGAACCTACGAACGCGGCGCCGAGACACGGCAGCGCCGGGTCGAGATCGGCGAGGTCATAGAGGGTGATGGGCCAGGCCGAAGTATCCGCCAGGGCTAGTTCCAGGATCGTCGTGGTTCCGCCGCCGCCCGAACCGAGCAGTGAGAACCCGCGGGCAATCGCAGGCAACTGCGCATGCTCGAGAATTCTCACCATCCGCCAAGCTTAGGCGCGCGACTCCACCGGCACGAAAGGCTCGGTGAGGCCGAATGCCGTCGGTCCGAACGCGGCGAGTGCTTCTGGCGTGCGCATCATTTCGGGTGTGGAGATTCCGAGAACTCGAACTCGCTGGCCGTAGCGGAGCCCCTCGGTCGTGATTGGCTCGGCGGACTCATGGTCGACGACGCAGATGAGATCGGGGACGATCGCGATGACTTCACCGCCGAGCCGCGCGATGAGATTCTCGTTCTGGAAGGAGATTTCAAGCGTCTCTGGATTTGCCGGATCAAGCGCCGAGATCACCGCCCGGCCCTTGGCAAAGCCGTCGGTGGTGCGACGATCGACGTCGGTGACTTTGCCTACGAAAAGCTCCCTCATGTTCGAGTACAGCGTCGGTGCTAACGTCTCACCGATAGCGTCGAAGGGCGAGCGGTGTTCCTCACGGGCCAAACGGATGGCACGGCCAAGATTCAGCGCCATCGATAAAGTGCGTGGAACTGCAGTGCGCTTTACGTCTGCTCCGCTCATGGCATATTCGGCGATGTGGCCAACGCCACCGAGACGGATCGTGATGCCGCGAGCGAGCCATTCCATCTGTCGGTCGTCGTCGCCCGTGTCGATGATTACTCGTTCCCCGCGCTCACCGGCGAGGGCCAGGGGGGAACCGTGAACACCGTAGACAGCAAAGGTCTCCATCGAAAGTTCAGGGAACGCGCGGCCCATTCCGTCTGCGTCAACGACGGGAAGCCCTGTCTCGGCGGCGACGATGAGCGGGATCATCGAGTTGATTCCACCGCATTCGATTGGCATTGTCGCATCCGCTGTCCTGCCGATGTGTTCTTCCAAGGTGCGTAGGGCGAGCGTGGGTTCTGTTCCGGCCGGGATCTTCTCGATCATCACCGTCGGAGCGCCCATCTGGGCGGTCGGTATGACGAAGAGGTCGTCGGCGATTTCATCGGGGTCGAGGATTGTGATCGAGCGGTCGCCGAGTACCTGTTTGACGAGCATTAGGCCGATGTAGGGATCGCCGCCGCCACCCGTTCCGAGGAGTGTCGCGCCGCGCGCGAGGTCGGGGAGGTCTGCGGCCGTTAGTTGCCAGCTCATGCCATTGCCTCGACAGTCGTGATGGTGCCGTCGAAGCGGTGCGCGGGCACGTCATAGCCGAAGTAGCCGGGACCTACCATGGCGAGTGCCTCGGCCGAGTGCCAGCGTGGGTCGCTGGGGGCGCTGATAACTCGCACTCGCTGTCCGTAACGCAAACCTTCCGTCGTGATCGGCTCACCTGAGTCATGCTCGACCACCATGATGAGGTCTGGTGTTGTGACCAGCGTGCGCCCGTCGATTTCGGCGATGAGGTGCTCGTTCTGAAATGACAGGGTGAGTGAGGTGTCGGTTCCTTCAATGCGGGCGCGACCACGAGCGAATCCGGAGGTGGTGTTGCGCTGAACATCGACGACCTTGCCGGCGAAGAGCTCGCGGCCACGGAGCAGACCGACGATTCGCGCGACCGGGTCTGTTTTCTCGTCGCGGGCGGCCGTGATTTCGCGACCGATTTCGACGCACTGCGTGAGTGAGCCGGGTACTAGCGATTCGCGAGCTTGGGCGCCGGACATTGGGAAGCCGGAGATCATGACCGAGCAGCCCATCTCCACGCAGGCGACGCGGGCAATGCGCTCGGTCCAGTTGTTGCTGACGGTCTGGAGCACGCCAACGTTTCCTTTCTCGTCGCTGAAGGCGAGCGGTGACGCGTTGATTCCGTACAGGGTCGGAAGGACCATCTGAAGTTCCGGAAAAGCCCGGCCCATACCGTCGGCGTCGAGAAGCGGGAGTCCGAGCGCCGCCGCCGCTGCGATCGGGATCGTGGAGTTCACGCCTCCGATCTCAGCGCAGGCGATGTGCGTGACCGGGCGGCCGAGGTGCGTGCCGAGAGCGAGTACGGGCGAGATGACCTCGTCGAGACTCGGAAGCTTTTCGACCATTACGGTTGGTGCTCCCATCATCGCAACGGTGAGCACGACTGCGTCGGAGGGTAGCTCATCGAGAGTGACGACGGTAACGTCGCCGAATTTTCGTAGGGCCGCGGTTGCGAGGAGTGCACCGATGTAGGGGTCGCCGCCACCGCCAGTGCCGAGCACGGCGGCGCCGCGGGCGAGGTCCGTGATCTCCGTTGGAGTGATCGCCCAGCTCATCGTGTGCTTCCCATATCAAGGTCGCCGACGGCCTTGGCTCGGATGCGCGTGGCGTTGCCGGGTAGATAGGGGATCGGCACTTCGTCGAAGTCGACGATTACAACTGTCTGTGGCGCAGCGCCGGCGGAAATTGCCTTGTCGACGGCTTCGGCGCGTACCTCGGCGAGAGTTTCCTCGCGCCGTCCAGGTTCGATCGTGTAGACCTTGTCGATTTCGCCGCCGACCTGTGCGATGGATGCGCCGATCGCGTTTGCGACGGCGTAGTTCTCGGGGAGGTGCACGGCACCGAATAGCGGTAATTCGTCTGGCAGCAGGATGGAACCGCCGCCCACTGCGACAACAGGGATGGGCTCGGGGGACGTGCGCATACGATCGACGGCCTCGGTGATGCGGTCCGTGATGCGGTTGAGCACTCGCTGCACGAGCGCTGGCTCGAGGTGAGCGACCTTGGAAGGGTCGCCGATATCGGCGCGTCCGGCTGCCACGGCGATGTCGGTGGCGGTGAGTGTTGAGCCACCGAATACGAGTGCTTCGGTGGTGAGTTTGTAACCGACCGACTCCGGCCCGACCTCGCCGGTTTCGGTATCGACGATGCTTCCACCGCCAATTGCGAGCGAGAGCACGTCAGGCATCCTGAAGTTGGTCCGGATACCCGCGACCTTGACTTCATTGGCTGTTTCGCGCGGGAAGCCATTGATAAGTAGACCAATATCTGTCGTGGTGCCTCCCACGTCAACGACGGCGCAGGATTCCAGCCCACTCGTGAGGGCGGCCCCTCGCATCGAGTTGGTTGGTCCAGAGGCAAACGTCGCCACTGGGTAAAGACGCACGTAGTCCTCGTCCATCAGGGTGCCATCGTTCTGGCTGAGGAAGATCGGCGCTTCGATGCCCTGCTTCCGCACCGCGGCAGAAAGGCCGTCGATGATTTCTGCTGCCAACTCACGTAGCGCAGCATTGATGATCGTCGCATTCTCGCGTTCGAGCAGGCCAATACGGCCGATCTCGTGGGAGAGCGAAATAGCAACGTCTGGGCCCATTTCCTCCGCAATGATCGCAGCGGCCTGGACCTCAAGATCGTGGTTGACTGGGCTGAACACGGCAGAGATCGCAACCGAGCGGATGCCGTGGGCCTTCATATCTGCTGCATGTTCCCTCAGCTCGGCGGGGTCAAGCGGCGAGATCGGCCGGCCATCGAATTCGTAACCGCCGTGTGCGAGGTAGCTGCGGGCGTCGAGTGCGGCGATGAGCGCCTGAGGCCAGTCAACGAGGGGCGGTAGGGCCTTTGTTGCGGGTAGGCCGAGGCGGAGTGCTGCGGTCGGTGCGAGTCCCTTGGCCTGAACGAGTGCGTTGATGAAATGTGTTGTGCCAATCATCACAGCTTCGATCTGGTTCCCCTCGAAGTGGTGACCAGCGCGGAGATTTTCGAGAGCCCGGACGATACCGTCCGTGACATCCGGAGTTGTGGAGTGCTTCACGCCAACGAGGGTGCGCGTGCCGTCCATGAGAACTGCGTCGGTGTTTGTTCCGCCAACGTCGATGCCGATGTGCATGTGAGTATGGTGTCGCTTTCGTTTGGAGTGATTAGCGCGTGAGCTCGGGGACAGGCTGTTGCGCCTGGATTGTCAGGATGGAGCCGACGCCACGAACCCAGCCGAGCTTGCCCGCGATGATGTAGAGCACCATGGATGTGAGCAGCGCGAGAATTGGCGGGATGCCCCACGTCACGAAGTAGCCGATCCCGGCGGAGAGGACCCAAATGATGATTGTCGCCGGTACGATTCGCGGCGCCGACGTCGGCAGCGTTCCCGCCTCGCGGGTTGCGTCGAGATCGCCGCGCCACTTCTTCACGACGAAGTACTCAGCCACCATGATGCCTGCGATCGGCGGGAACGCGACGCCCAGGATGATGAGGAAGCCTGTGAACTGCGACAGGATGCCTGCGGCGGCGAGGATCGATCCGACGACGCCCAATACGACGGTGATTGTGACCCGGTTCAGATTCTTGTTGAACGTTGTCGAAATAAAGTTAATCAGTCCGAGGCTCGATGAATAGAGGTTCCAGTCGTTGATCTTGAGCGTGCCGGTGATGACGATGATGAGGCCAACGAATCCGATCGAGGATGTGACGATCGCGACGATGTTGCCGGAGGCAGCCGCGTGAGCGAGCAGTACGCCCGCGAGCCCGATCACGAATTCTCCGAGGCTGACGCCCACAACCGTCTGCTTGATAACGTCGGCCCGTGACCGGTTGAACCGGGTCATGTCGGCTGTGATGATGGCGCCCACGATGAGGCCACCTGCGACGATGCCGGTACCGGTCCATACGCTCATTGTCGGCCCGGGGGCGGGTGACGTGACGAGGCTGATCAAGGAATGATTGCTGAGCTCGCTAATAACCGACCAGCCCACGAGGATAAGGAAGAGCGGCACGGTGATGTTGGCGAGCATTTGCATTCCCTTGAAACCGAATGCAACGATCGCCGTGACGGCGAGTCCGAAGATGAGGCTCCACCCCCAGGCCGGCATGACACCGGGCATAAGCACGTCCAGCGACTCCGCGGAGATGGCGCTCTGGATGCCAAACCAACCAATAAGGCTGATGCCGATCGCGAGCCCGACAAGGGACGCGCCGATCTCACCGAAGCCCGTCCAGCGCGCGAGAAGTGCCGTGTTCAATCCCTCCTTCTGCCCGATAATGCCGACGACACACATGATCACCTCGAGGATGATCGAGCCGAGGACGAGAGCAAGAGCCGCATTGGCGAACGTCATGCTGTAGCCGAGGGTGGCGCCCAAGAGGAACTGTGAGAGCGCGGAGACTTGACCGAATCGCTGAACTGCGATGCCGAACCAAGGTTTCTGAGCACTGGGGGTGACACGGGACAGGGCGAAATCGTCGGCATGAGCGGTGGGAGCCATGAGTATCCTTCTGGAAGCCGGAGATGATGTTGGGATCACGCTAGTCGGCTGCCTTCATGCACTCCATGTGCGAAATGCACGAGAAAGAAAGATATTTCAGCAGATTGCACATTCCACAGACAGCCCAGCTGCGCGCAGCTGATCCGTGGGATTCTTCCACCGTCGCCGGCAGGTGATACCCACACGACGACTCGCTTTCGTGCGGATGTCCAATTGGATTCAGTCCTTGGTGCGCGGCGCGGTGCTCGCATCCGAATCGTCATGGACGCGCATGGCCGCCTGCATATGTCGACGGAGTTCGAGCCACTGCTCGGCGAGGCCTTGCGGGTGTGGTCGGCATTCGACGACGGATGCCACTCAGGCACCACCTGCAGGGACCAGGAGACATAGACGGCCACGAAGTCGATGATGCAGTGTGCGCCCGGCGTGTAAACGCGACTGCGCGCATCCATTGTCTCGACCGTAACGAGCACGCTCGTGCGGCCGGTGTACACGATGCGGGCGTGCGCCTCCACGAGATTGCCTGGGGCGGACGGGCGGGTGAAAGGACCGTTGCCCACGTAGGCGGTTACGCAGCACGAGGCGCTCCAGCCGACCGCACAGGCGTAACCGGCCTTGTCGATTTACCGAGCCGCTCTCGGATGGGCGGTCCAAGGATGTGGCGGCGGCGGCTCGCGCTTACGTCGGCGCACGCTATTTAATCGCTCACCCGGCCAAGGAAGAGGCCGCCTCGTGTTAAGGAAGTCGCGGTCACCGTCACCGTGCGGACCTGCCCGGCCAGGATCACACCAGCATGCCACGAAGTTTTTCTGCGGCGGCTTGGAGCAGGGCTCCGAGCTCGGCACGCAGTTTGTCGGACATCCGGTGGGCCGGCACCGAAACATTCATGCCGAAGATCTCGCCGCTGGGGCTGGATATCGCGACGGCGACCGACATGACACCGTCTTCGCTCTCCTCCCGGCTGGTCGCATAACCGGTGTCCCGGATGGATTCCAGGGCTTGCTCCAACGCGGTTCGGGACGTAATTGAGCCTTGAGTGAGACCAGTCAGCTCTTCCTGGGGGTACAGGGTCCGCAGTTCATCTGCGGTGAGGTGGCTCATCATTGCTTTCCCTGTGGCAGTGCAGTTGGCGGGCAGCGTGAGGCCCTGGCGGGAACCGACGCGTACGGCCCGTGAGCTTTCGATGGCATCGATGAAGCAGGTGTGGGCCCCTTCCAGCTTGGCGAAATGAACCGTCTCGCCTGTTTCATTTGACAGTTGCTCTAATATGGGGCGAACCAAAGATCGAATGTCGACTTGACGTCTGATGGCGAAGGCGATGGAGCTTAGCGCCTGACCGGGCTCATAGGCCCGGGTGGACGGATTTTGCCTGACAAATCCGCGGTAGAGAAGCATTCCCATGAGCCGGTGGGCCGTGGACGACGCCACGCCGAGGTAGTTACTAGCGTCAGTCAGTCTGATACTTGGTCGCGTCTCGAATAACAACAACAGGCGCAGGGCACTGTCAACAGATTCGATGCGATATTGCGGCGGCGGACCGTACCTGGACTGGGGTTCTGGCTCTGCAGTACTGATGCTACTTATCCTATCCCTCGGCCCAGTCTAGCGAGCTCGTGCCGCCAAGCCGTAGCCGTATTAAAGGATCCACCCAAGTCGGGCAGTTCGACCATGTCGCTTTCGGGAAGATCGACGAGCTCGCCTCCGGCGGCACGTATCTGTAGTGAAAGCCGAGCCAAGTTGTCGACGCTGATGGCCTGGAGCACTGCCTGCTCGACTGTCGCCGCTGCGCTGGTAAGCCCATGCCCGCGAAGTACTATGACGGGGCGTTCGTCCATGGCCGTGACCATTTCCTTGGCCAGCTGGCGGTTTCGGACCAAGACTCCACGAGGGTAGACGGGCACTCCACCCGCGGCCAGGCGTGTGCCGGGAATGTCGAAAGCTCCAACAATGGGTCGTATCGACAGTCCGGCGAGATCTGCCGCAACGACGTGAGGGGGATGGGCGTGGACGACGGCCTTCACATCAGGGCGAGAACGAAGGACTTCGGCATGGAGGGGCAGCTCATTGGGTACCGTGTAGCCGCCGTCGAGCTCGCCATCGGCTGCGGGATTACCGTCGAGGTCGACCAGACGGATGTCTTCGGCCTCGGTGAAGGCGAGGCCGCGCTCCCGGGGCCCACGGCAGCGAATAAGGAGCGCATTCTCTTCGACTAGCGAACTGATGTGCCCTAACACACCGTCGGCCAAACCGCGGTTTGCCAATACTCTGCAGGCCATCGCCACGGCCTCTCTTCTGGCACCGAATGACACGATTTCTAGAGTCTGTTGCATCACGTTACCAGCATCGCTGCTGGTGTCAGCTGAGCCTCAAGCGTGTCGCGCAGCTCGGCGACAGTAATGCCCGTTCCCATTCCGCGGCGGCAGGCGATGAGCGCCTTTGGCCAGTTAACTGTCGCTGCCCCATGCAGGCTGATCCCGTCTTTCGTGTAAAGGGCGGCGAACCTGCCGTGAGTCTCTGGGTGCCCGATCACGATGTGCTTCGCATTATTTCCCACCCGACCGACAATCTGGATTTTCCAGTTGTACTGGTCACTCCAGACATACTCGACGGGACTATATTCACGCGGCTCTGCCGGATGGGTGATGTTGTATGCGACGCAGATGGCCTGCTCGACCGCATTGGTCCAATGCTCGATTCGGATGTCTTCACCGTGCCGCGGGTGATGCCAGCGTGCCACATCGCCGACGGCGTAGATGGATGGTGCGCGCACGGCGCGGCAATATTTGTCCAGCACGACCCCGTTGTCTACGAGCAACCCGGAGGACGAAAGCCAGGCGTCATTGGGAACGGCGCCAATGCCCACGAGGACTGTCGCTGCCGACAGAACGCGGCCGTCGGTCAAGTGCACGCTGAAGGCGCCCTGGTCGCCGTCGATTGCGTCGACGCCGGTACCGAAAATCGTCGTGACGCCGTTATCTCGATGCAGGGCGCCGAACCATTGGCCGATCTCGGGATTGAAGATGCGGCTCATGGGAATCGTCTGTGGATCGATGACCGTAACCGTGAGGCCCAACGACCGCGCGGTTGCTGCCGCCTCGGCACCAATGAAACCGGCGCCGATGACGACCAAGTCACCGCCGCCGAGGAGGCTGGCGCGCAGCCGGCGGGCATCATCCAGGGAGCGAAGCACGTGGATGCCCGCACGCTCGCCCCAGGGAGACGGGCGCGCGGCCGCTCCGGTCGCGATGACCAAGTTGTCGAAGTGAATGGGGTCGTGACCCGTTAATTCGAGGAGACTATTGTTGATGTCGACACCGGTCGCGGTGTGCCCAAGCACTAACTGGATTCGCGATTCAGAGGCCTCGGTCGTCGTGAGAAGGCGGATGGACGATGCCTGTGCAGTGCCCGCCAAAACGGACTTGGACAGTGGCGGCTTGTCGTAGGGAAGCTCTGCTTCCGCACCAACGAGAACGATGTCGCCTTGGTATCCCTCCAGGCGAAGAGTCTGTGCGGTGCGCACCCCGCCGATGGAGGAACCCACGATCACGGTGGTCGATCTCATTCGCTCACGGTGAGGGCCGAAACCGGGCAGCTGCGGGCCGCTTCGGTTACCCGGGATCTCTCCGACTCCGGAACCTCTCTCTTGAGCGTGACCACGTTGCCGTCATCATCGAGGTCGAAGTAATCCGGTGCGGCCATGACGCAGTTGGCATAGCCCTGACAGGCCTTCAGATCAGCGGTTACAACCGGCATGATCAAGCTCCTTTACCTTATTGTTCATGAGTTGTTGGGTGGCGCGGCAACGCCGTCAGCCGAAGATTCGACGGTTAGGCATCCTCGGTGACCAAGGGCCCGAAGGGATGGCCGATCATGGCCGAGAAAGTGGCCGGCGACTGCCAGGTCAGGGCTTCGAGTTCGAACGGACACAGCGCCACCCATTGGCCCGAACGCGGGGAGTGGATCATGAGCCGTGAACCATTGCGGGTCTCGACACGGCTCACCCGTATCTCGGAAAACTCGTTACCAAGAACGACCGGAGTGCCCGTGGTGTGTGCCTCGAGCTGGGCTCGTTCTTCGCTCGCGCGAAGTGCCGCCTGACGGTCTTCTGCCTCACCTTCCCATTCGAGCTTCACAGGAATATCGCTAGGTTCTGCATGCGGATAACGGACTCGTCGACCATGATGGTTCGTCGGGCAAGCTCCCAACCGGTTGCGGTTCGCCGCAGCAGATCTTCACGGCCGGCCGAAATGGTGGCGGCCTCGTTGATGTCCCCGCGACTTCTGAACAGAAGCACGGCGGAGTCCACGACGATTTCGTCTGGATTCTTGGTCCGAAAAGTGCGGACATTGGTGATGTAATGGCGCAGGCGTGACGGCGGGTCTTCGGTCCAGGCGTGCTCGGTCGCGAAGCGAGCCACGCGGCGACTTAGCGAGTACATATTTTCGTCGAGATGGGCCATTCCCGGAGCAGTCGTATAACCGGCGCCGAGGGCTGTGGTGACGCGCACCGGCATCAGATAGTGAATATCGGAAGCGATTGTCGATAGCCAGGCCTCGTAATCCTGGGCATCCAGAAGGTAGGACTCGTCGACAAGCCACCGGTGGGCCTGGAGGTGCAGCTCGTCATTGAACGCCAGAGATTCACCCGTTCGCTGGGTCCGTGGGGCGTGGGCTCCCAAGGGAGACTGCTCCGATAATGTGCGGTGGGTGCGCACGTTTGCCGTTTCTGCACTCATGGCTAGGCGTCCAGCAATACGGAATCGGCGGCTTCGTCGATGGGGGCCTCGGCGACACAGGATGAAGCGGCTCCGCTCTTGGACGTCTGCCTGACGGCGGTCATTCCGACCTTCAGCTGTGCCGCGGCTTCAATTGGGCGTTCCAGATGGTCGGCCCAGCGAGTCAGCAGCTCCCGCTGGTTGTATTCGCTGTAGCCCACGCGAGTGGATCCCGGGCCCGAATACTGCTCCGTGGTCAGCGGCTCCACAACGTTCTCACCGTCTTCCAGAAGGCCCATTCGGCCATTGAGAAGAAGCCGACGAGCCATGGAACCGGCGGCCGTGTTGGTCAGCGATACCCAATTTTCAACGTCATCCTGCTCGAACATACCGCCGCTGCCGAAGCACATGAGGTAGGCCTTATAGGAGAGTTCCTTGTATTCGTCGGTCGCGTTTTTGTCTACAGCGAACCAGGACAGGACCTCGGTCTCATTTTCACTGATCGGCTGCCACTGACGGATGGAGATAAAGGGGTGCACGTCGTCGGAGTCCTCTTCCACTCGCGGCCAGTTGTGGACGAAGCTCATGTTGGGGAACAGGGAAGCCGCGGAAATCATGAAGCCGTCCTTGCCGATGACATCCAGTTGCGCCTGGCTCCACTGCTCCTTCATCCTGTCGATCATGTTGTCCGGGTAGCCGACATAGCGCAGACGGTCTTCCAAGCTGCCCTCGGGAAGCTTGTAGGTAGTGCCGCCACCGTTGCCCGCCCAATACGTGGTGCCATCTTTACGTTTTTCCGCCTTGGGCTCGCGGAACAAACCGATTTCGACCACGGAAGCGTGCGTCTGAGGGGTGTGATACATATCACCGGCAAAGTTTTCGGCGCCAATTTTCCAGTTGGCTTTGATGCGCCAACGCTGCGGTCCCCGCAGTTCAATGCCGCCCGCGCTCTGCTTCGTGTAATAGTCCAGATAAAACTTGAAATCGCCAAGGAAGTCCTCCAGGGGCTCCGCATTCGGATCCAGACTAATAAAGATGAGCCCGTTGTACACACCGAGGGATGGTGCGGGGAGAAGAGTCTGGCCCTTTTTCTTGAAGCCCTCTTCGCCGCCGAAGGCTTCCTCGTGGAACGGCAGGCCTATGAGTCGGCCATCATTTCGGTAGGACCAGCCGTGGTACGGGCAGCGGAAGTGTGATGCGTTGCCCATTTCCGCCCGGCAGACCTGCATGCCACGGTGCAGGCACATGTTGAACAGCGCCCGGACCTCACCCTTCTCGTCGCGCGAGATGATAAAGGAGTCCTCGAGGACATGGCGGACGACATAGTCACCGGCCTGGGGAACTTCGGACTCGTGCGCGACAAACAACCAACTCCGCCCAAAAAGGCGCTCTTTTTCAAGATCGAACAGCTCTTTGTCGTTGTAGATATGTGCCGGAATCATGCCCTGGCGTACGTCGTTCAGGACACCGCTCTGGTCTGTCATGGGAACTCCTCGTTTGATGCGGCGTGAGACTTTTATTCTGCTAGTCAGAGATTAGTTCTGTAATAAAGAGAATGTCGCACAACGGATGATTCGTCAAGCCCCGGTTGCACGACGCTTTCCGGCTGGCCCACTGAGCGAGCGTGAGTGCCGAGCCGGCACCTGGATTCAGTGCCCGTTTTCCGGGTTATCTGAGTCGCGAGCGGCCGCTTCCCCTCGATCCATCCCATGCAGGGCCTGCATGTCCGTGCCACTGAGTACGAAATCGAAGACCGCGAGGTTTTCGGCCAAATACAGGGGGTCGGATGACTGGGGGATCGGGATGAGGCCCTGTTGGACGTGCCAACGGAGCAAGACCTGCGCGGGAGTTCTCTGCACCCGTTCCGCGATTGCTTTGACGATGGGCGTGTCCCGCAGACCGGACGCGCGGCCGATCGGGCTCCAAGATTCGGTCAGGATTCCCAGCTCATCGTGGACCGCCCGCGTTTCCCCGCGGGCCAGGTCAACACTCAATTGGATTTGATTGACATCGGGGACCACGCCGGTCGCGTCAATGATTCTCTTCAAATGGGTCGGCTTGAAATTGGAGACGCCGATTGCTTTAACCTGGCCCTCCTGCAGCAGTTTGACCAGGCCCTTCCATGCCTCGACGTAGCTGCCTTGTGCGGGCACAGGCCAGTGGCACAGGAACAGGTCGAGGTAGTTGACGCCGAGCCTCCGAAGGCTGTCGTCGTAGGCTCGCTGAACGCCTTCGACGCTGTGGGATTCCTTGTTGAATTTGCTGGAAACAAAAAGCTCATCCCGGTCGATGTCCGAGGACCTGATTGCTCGTCCCACGGCTGTTTCGTTCCGATACTGGAAGGCGGTATCCACCAAACGGTACCCCGCCCGAAGTGCATAACCGACAGCGGCTTCACATTCTTTGTCCAGAAGTGGCCACGTGCCCAGACCCAACAACGGAATGCTGTGCCCGTGGAGTAACTTTCGTCGTGGCGCGACTCCCGTCTCGCTGATCATGTTTGCTCCGGACGGCGTACATCTTCGAGATAAGCGAAGGTTTCGTCCAGAGTGACAACGTCACCGTATTTGCTGTCGATGTCGAACAGGCTGGCTAGATGGGGTAGCTCGGCTCGGTCACCGACGCCTTCCTCAATGACGACGGTGTGGAAACCATATGAGCAGGCATCAACGGCCGTCGCGCGGATGCACCCGCTGGTGGTGCAGCCGACGATGAGCAGCGTGTCCACGCCCTTCGATATCAGACGCGCCGCCAAGTCCGTGCCAAAGAAGCAGGATGCGTATTTCTTGACCAGGAGCATTTCATTGCTCTGGCGCTGCAGCCTTGCGTCGAGTTCGACCCATTCGCTACCCTCCACGAGCCAGCTGTTAGACGGTATTTTGCGGATCCACTTACCGGCGTCCTGAAGATTGGTGTCATAGGCGACGGTTGAAAAAATTATCGGAATATCTGCTGCCCGGGCGCCCGCCAGTAATTTCAGCGTAGCTTCTAGCTGCCGATCGAGATCCCCAGCTAGGGGCGATCGTGCATCGGTGAAACCACGGATGAAGTCGATGATAAGAAGAGCCGGACGTGTGCCGAAGCCGGTGCGGCTGCCCAGACCCTTTTGCCTGAATTCGGACCGGAGCTTCTCATACGCATCAACGATGCTGGTGCTGGATGACATGATTTCCTTTCTCTCGAAGGATCCGTTCCATGAACGGACAATCGACCGCAGCGCGGCCTAGGTGGTTTTACGCAGGTGTCCCTCGATAGCCCAGAGCACCAGATTGCCAACGAGCGCGATAAGGGCGAGCAACGTGATGAGGCCATACATCATGGGCAAATCCAGCTGCCCGTAGGCGCGCAGTGCCAGCAGACCTAGGCCGGCGCGCGCGGCAAAGAACTCGGCGATGATGACGTTGATGAAAGCGATGCTGAATCCGATTCGGATACCGACCATCAATGACGGGGCCATCGCCGGTATATATATTTTCGTCACGGTCTGCAGCGGGTTCAGGCTGAGGGATCGTGCCAGCTTCGGTAGGAGTGGATTGATGGCGCGGACACCGGCCGTGGTGGAAACCATGATCGGGAATACGGCCGCGAGAGCAGCCATGGCGGCCTGGGCTCCTACTCCCACGCCGAAAATCTGCAGCAGGATCGGGAAGAAGATTACGCGTGGCGTGGCGAACGCGCCCGCCACGATCGGATCGAACACAGCTCCCAGGAATTTGCTCCTTCCGATGTAGTAGCCAAGAGGAAAGCCCACAATGGCGGCAATCAAAAAACCAATGACTACCGCGTTCAGTGTGCTCCACAGGTGCCTATAGATCGACCCGTCCGCAAAGGCATCCGCAAGTGCCAAGAAGGATGCGACGGGGGAGGAAACCAGATCGCTGATGGTCGACAAGAAGCCCCAGATAAGGAAGACAGCCACGAGGACGACAGCGCGCCACACGTTGTCGATTAAGGCGGAGGATTTCTTCCCTCCCGACGGGCCGCTGGTCTTGGTCGCGGCAAGAATTGTGACATCGGTGCTCACAACATGTCCCTTCTAATGCGCTTCTCGAGCCACGTGAGCACGCCGTTGACGACAACGCCGACGACAACGACGACGACGATGTAAGCCCACATGTCCGTTACATTGAGTTCCCGGTAATACAGGCCGGCGCGGAAGCCGATTCCTTGTGCCGCCAGAATGAATTCCATGGCGATGGTGCCGATCACGGCATAGATAAAACCGAGCCGGATACCAGGGAAGACCAACGGTGTGGCGGCAGGAAATAATACTTTCAGGTAATACTGTGCTGGAGAGGCATTCACGGAGTTCGCGAGCTTGTGAAGAATGGGCTTGATTGAGTTCAGCGCGATCATCGTGGTCAGCGCGATCGGAATGAGAGACATCGTTGCCGCGATCAAAATAATTGGCCCCGCGTTGAGTCCCATCACGGCCAGAAGAACGGGATAGAACAACAGCGTGGGCATGGCGTAGCCCGTGACGATGAATGGCTCCAAGATTCGCCCGGCAGCCGGGATACGCCACAAGAACACGCCCAGTGGAATTCCCACGACGAGGCCGATGGCGAACGCGAAAAGAATGGTGGTGAGGGTGCGAGCCGAATCCTCCGCAAACTCGCTGGTCGGAGCGATGGATGCGAGTCGGGTCAGAATCTCAGATGGCGGCACCATCAACGTGGACGCAATGAGCCCTGTCCTGGTGGCCGTTTCGAGGACGACGAGCAGCGCCACGATAATGAACCACCGGACGAAAGTCGCCTTACGCCAAACGGAGCCAGCGCTGAGCTGTTTCGGTTTGGCCTCTATCTGTGGTGTGCTCATGCAAGCAGCGCCCCAGGGCCCAGTGTTTTTTCGGCTTCGACCTTCACTAGGTTCCACAGGTGCTCTTCCAGTTCCCGGAAGCGTGGAAGTGCGTGAGTACCTTCCGGCCGGGGGCGTGGCAGGTCAATGTTGACGATCTCTTTGACGATTGACGGTCGAGCCGACATCACCCACACCTCATCCGAGAGGTAAACGGCCTCCTGAATGTCATGGGTAATGAAGAGCACCCGATTCTGGGTCCGCTCCCAGATGCGCAAGAGCTCCCGACCGATAAACTGGCGAGTTTGCTGGTCCAGCGCACCGAACGGTTCATCCATGAGCAGAACGCGAGGCTCGACAGCCAATGCTCGAGCAATGGCCACACGCTGTTTCATCCCCCCCGACAGCTGCCCGGGGCGGTGATCTTCAAATCCTCGCAGCCCTACAAGATCGATCATGCGGCGTGCGCGGTCGTGACGGTCGACTTTTGTAACGCCTTGGACCTCCAGTCCAAAGGCGACGTTGTCGAGGACGCTGCGCCAGTGCAGAGTGGAGTCTTCCTGGAAAACCATTGCGGTGTCCCGGCGGGGACCGGTGACGAGCTCACCGTCAATGCTGACGGAGCCCTGCGTGGGTTTCAGAATCCCCCCGACCATGTCCAGCAGTGTGCTCTTCCCGCAGCCGCTCGGACCTATTACGGAGACAAACTTACCTTCGGGAATTGTTCCCGTGACGTTGGCCACAGCCTGGGTCGTCCCGGCATCGGTTTGAAAAGTCATACCGATGCGGTCGAAAACAACATCGTCGTTCTGTTCGGCCGAACGCGTGCCCAGTACGTCGCTCATGACAGGACGTTTTTGAGGACGATGGCGTCCATATCGGGTTCCCGAGTTAGCTGGCCCTGGTCGAGACCCGCGGCGACAACGGCCTGCAACTGTGCATCCGTGAAATCGAGACTGTAGAAACTCTGGGAATTCTTCAAGGCCTCAAAGGCGACCTCCGGCTTGTAATCGATCGCCTTGGCGTAAATGGTTGCAGCCTTCTCCAGATCGGTCGCGATGAGGTCCATGCCCTTCTTGAGCGCCCTACCCCAGCCTTTGAGAACTTCAGCGTTCTCTTCGATGAAGGCACCGGTCGCGCACAGGCAGGTATCTGACCAGTCGGTGACATAGTCGCGCGAGCGCCAGATGATCTTCGACTCACTCTCATCGGCAATTTTCTCTGACAAGGGCGAGGCCGTCCAAGCGACATCGACAACTCCCTGGGACAAGACAGTCCAAGAATCGCTGGCCGACCCGACACTGACCAGTTCTACGTCTTTGCCAGGGATGATTCCGGCTTCCCGCAGCGTTCGCTCCGCAAAGTAGGTCGAGTTCGAACCGGGAGTACTGACGGCTACCTTCTTGCCACGAACGTCCTCGATGGATGTGATGGACGAACCGGAGTGCGCGATGAAATCTACCGACGGGGAGGTATACACGTTGCCAAATATTTTGACGTCCATACCCTTCTCGGCCGCGATAAAGACCGGAATTGTGGAAGAAGTTCCAAACCCGATACCGGAGTCAATCCCGCGCACCGTATCGAGGCCGCCAGGGAATTGGATGTGCTCAAGCGAGAGCCCCTCCTCTTCGTAATATCCGGCCGCTTGTGCAATGAAAAACGGGGCCGAATGAATCAGGCTCGCCAGCCCGGTGACCGCAACGTCACCGGAAAATCCCGCCTTCCCCGAGCTCCCGCTCGGCGCGCACGACGTTGTGGCCCCCAAGAGAGCCAAGCCTCCCGCAGCGGCAGAGAGCCGCATAAATCCTCGCCGGTCCATATTGCTTAATTTGAATTCCATCAAGTTCTCCCTCGCCATTGAGTGCCTTTTTACGGGCTTTTGTCTGAGTAAATCACATTGTAGTACTGCTGTGCAGATACTTGTTCTGCTGGACAGAGGTAATAGCGCGAGTAGACGCGTAAATTGACCGTAGGAGCACATGCGTCGCGCACGTCCGAGGTGATCGACGTCGTGGGATGCATCTGATCACTTCAAGGATGATCGAGCCGAGGGTGGCTCCGAGGGTGGCTCCGAGGGGAAATTGCGAGAGGGCGGAGACCTGGCCGAATCGTTGAAGCGCGATGCCGAACCAAGGGTTCTGTGGAGCGTGGGTAACGCGGTAAAGAGCGAAATAGTCGGCCTGAGCGTTAGTCGCCATGAGCACCTTCTGAAGACCGAAGATGATGTGAGGATCACGCTAGCCGACCCCCTTGTTCCGAATCCATGTGCGAAGTGCACGAGTACAAAACCAATTTCAGTAGACTGCACATCGAGTAAACATGCCGAGAACGCAATGCGCCCACGCAGGGGTATTGATGTGAACGCCGCGCTGCACGAGCCGCTCGTTAAGAATGCGGTTGACGGAGCAAACTAGTTGGGGATCTCGGATCATCATGCCGAGGATGAGGCGTGATCTCGAGAATTTGGAAAGCTCGGCATGACTAAACGTAGTGATGGTGGGGCATCTTTTGAGGACCCCCCCCGTCGCGCCAATGCCTTCCCTTCAGCGCCAAGGATCGGCAGCATGGCACTTAACGTCGGCCAATGGCGAAGCGATGGCCGAGCGCCTGGGCGACGGGCAAGCGGTGCTTTTGGAAAAGGGCGCGACTGCGCTCGAGGTCGCACATTATCTGCGTGACCGACGTGGCCTCCCGTTGATCAGCAACGGTATAAGCAAAACCGGCCCTGAATTTTTTTCAAGAATGTATGGCTCGAATTAGCCGCCACACCTACCGCTGCCCTCATTGCCTAACAAATTCCGGACACGCGCGACCATTACTTGGACCATTTGTGCTCGGTGAGCGCCCTTCCCTGCGGGGGTGATCGCCTTCGCTGAACACTAGGGGGTGGTGAATCTTTCGAGTCGAGCCACTTCATGGCGCCAGGTGACCTCCAGATTGAATCCTGCGCCGAGGTCGGGCAACTCCGCCATATCTTCATCGGCAAGGTCCCGCAAGGTACCTCCGGCTGAAACAACTTGCAGTGAGAGTCCCGCGATCGCGTCGAGACTGATTGCTTGGAGTACCGCCTGCTCGACCGTCGGTGCTGCGCTCGTGATCCCATGTGCCCTCAGAACGACGACGGGACGATCCTTCATTGCAGTGACCATCTCTGCGGCGAGAGACTGGTTCCGCACCAGCACGCCGCGAGGGTAGACGGGCACTCCGCCTGCGGCGATCTTGGTCCCGGGTATGTCAAAAGCGCCGACAATCGGGCGAATCTCGATCCCGGCGAGATCTGCGGCCACAATGCGAGGTGGGTGGGCGTGAACCACCGCTGCAACGTCGTTCCGCATCTGCAGTACTTCTACGTGCAACGGGAGCTCGTTCGGAACCTTCCACTCATCGAGTTCACCAGGAGCTCCTTCGGTGCCATCGAATCGCACGAGCCGGATGTCCTCTGCCACCGTATATTCGAGACCTCGTTCACGAGGCCCCCTGCAACGAACAAGGAGACATCCGTCGCCTGCACGCAGGCTGATGTGCCCGAGGATTCCGTCAGCGAGGCCTCGACTGGCCAATATCCGACATGCTTGCGCGATGAGCGCACGCTCTTCTCTGAACGAGTTGTTCGTCATGCTCTCTTCCTTCACCGCCATTGAACTAGGCATCACTGCGGAGGCGCACCCCGTGATGTGGCGACGCGCCAGGCGGCCTAGCTCGTTGCACTCGGCGGCATTCCCCTGAGCATAGTGCGCCTCGTTAGGTCTCATGGTTGAGGTCGTCGGCTGTGGTGTGGGGCCGTAGCGCCCGATGTGCACGTTCCGCCGGATGCCATCGTCCGGCTTGCTTGACAGGTCAATGGTTTGAGGTACATTGGTTAGACCATTAGTTATTTGAAGGAGCTTCGAGTGCCCAAAGTTGTGTACGTGAGGAGCGGTTCTGACGCATGCGTGGTCGATGCTCAGGTTGGCGACACGGTCATGGCGGTCGCCGTGCGCTCTGGTGTTCCCGGCATCATCGGCGAGTGTGGAGGGCAGTTGTCCTGTGCCACGTGCCACGTGTGGGTAAGCGACGAATTCCGCGATCGAGTCGGTGGTCCTGGTGAGATGGAAGCCGATCTTCTGGACCTCGGCGTGTCCGATTTTACGGACGCCAGTCGTCTTGGCTGCCAGATCACCATTACAGACGAACTTGATGGCCTCGTGGTTGAGCCGCGCCCTGAAGCGTGGCATTGAGAAGACAGGAATAGAAATGTTGCGTCCCGATATCAACGAACTGCTCACGCAGACAGGTCCGGGCACTCCCTCGGGGGAGCTCTTCCGGCGATACTGGCAGCCTGTTCTGCATATGGACGAACTTCCCGAGGACGGGTGCCCTCCCGTCCGGGTGAAGATCCTTTCGGAGCGCCTAATCGCCGTCCGCACGCCGGAAGGTGAGTACGGGTTGATGGACGAATTCTGCGCGCACCGAGGTGTGTCGATGTTCTTCGGGCGTGTTGAGAACGGTGGCATCCGCTGCCCTTACCACGGGTGGAAATATAACGCTGACGGTCAGGCCATTGACGTTCCCAGCGAGCTCAATAACTCAGAGTTCTGCAAAAACGTGAAGCTTCGCTCATATCCACTAGTCAAGGTGGGCGACCTTCTGTGGACCTACCTTGGGGATCCGGCCAAGCAGCCGCAGCTGCCTGCGTGGGAGTTCGCGACGGTGCCGTCGGGGCAGACTTTCACGTCGAAACGACTTCAAGAGAGCAACTGGCTCCAGGCGCTCGAAGGTGGGATCGACTCCAGCCACGTGACGTGGCTGCACGGTGGCGGACCTACGGGTGCCGGTCTGGAAGCCGACCCGCTGTTTGCTGGCTCGAAGGGCAATGACTACAACAAGGGGGACTTGAAGCCCTCCTTTGAGGTCGTCGAGAACGAGGGCGGTCTGCTGATCGGTGCTCGTCGTAACGCTGAAACAGGGCACTATTACTGGCGGGTGACCCCTTGGGTCCTGCCCAATTTCTCTATGGTTCCGCCTCGCGGCGACCACCCAGTTCACGGTCATTTTTGGGTGCCGATCGATGACGAGAACTGCTGGACTTGGAGTTTTGACTATCACCCAACTCGCGACCTGACTGAAGCGGAGATCTCGGCGATGAAGGCCGGAGCGGGCGTGCACAGCAAGAACATCCCGGGAACGTATCAGCCCGAGGCGAACAAGGACAACGACTACCTAATCAATCGTGAGAAACAGAAGTCGGGAGAGTTGCTCTCGGGGGTAGCAGGCATCGCGATCCAGGATTCTTCTCTGCAAGAAAGTATGGGGCCGATAGTTGACCGCACAAAGGAACGACTAGTTGCGACCGACGCTGGCATCATTAAGGCTCGCCAGAAGTTGCGCCGCGCGGTCGAAGCGCTCCGTGACAACGGCACCGAGCCCGTCGGCAACCTTCCCGAGCAACAGGCGATACGCTCGGTTGCCATAGTGCTTCCGGCGGACCAGTCGTTTGTCGAGGGCATTGGAGATGGGTTCGAGGCACGCGAGGGCGTATCTCAGACCACAGTATGAATATGGGCATTCCAATCTCAGTAAGCGCCTGCGCGCGCGCGGCCACGGCAGAAGAGGCCGCATATCGGATCGACTATCCGCTGGCCTACGCCCGTTCCACGAAAGTCGTCGCCTTCGATGAGTCCGCGGAACGGGCGGTACGGGCAGTGTCTGGCAGTCCGTGGGGGCAGGCGCAGTTCTACACGGCTTCCGAGTACGGTGAAGAACTAATCACCCTGACGGGCGCGCGGCGCCCCATGGAAATAGAGATCGAGCATTCCGACTCCGTGATCATGGTGGCGACGAATTCAATCAATCCTGTTGCGGTTGGCGCAGTGGGCGCGATCTGTCGTCAGCGCTCGATTATGACCGCAGGTCTTCTGATGTTGGACGAGGGCCCATTGGAGGGCGGCACGTTGGCCGTGATTCGTCCCTACGCACGCATCCTCCTCGTTCCGGCGGACGAGGACGACCTCTTTGAGTTGCTGAAGGCCATTAGAGCATGACCACTATTCCTCAGGTTCAGGCGATGAAGCAGGCTGGAAAAAAGTCCGTCTGCTTCGTGGCCTGGGACTATCACATGGCGCGAATCGCCGATCGCGTCGGCGCCGACATCGTGTCGATAGGCGACACTGTGGGCGTCAACCTGTGGGGCCAGCCGAACCCGCTAGAGATCGCTTTTGACGAGGTGCTGGTCGTCGCAAAGGCGGTGCGCCGTGGCGTTACTGATGCGTTGGTGAGCTGCGACTTCCCCTATGGCCCGCTCCAATCCGGACATGCGCTCCCAGCCGCGATACGTCTCGTAAAAGAGGCGGGAATCGATCTTGTCAAGCTCGACGGTGCGGCTGACTTCCCTGAGGAGGTCGAAAAGCTGACGCGCGCGGGGATTCCCGTCTTTGCGCAGTTCGGCATCACCCCGCAGACGTCGTTAAAATACGGGATCGACTATTCGTCTGCTCACTCCGTGCAGGTCCCGGACGAGATGACGGACGAACTCATCGCGGAGGCTAAACGGCTGGAGGCCGCGGGCGCAGTGCTTCTGAACTTCACTAATTCTGGGCCGATCGTCGGACCGGCTGTCGTTGAAGCGGTGTCGATCCCGGTATTAGGTGGGTTCGGAGGCGGGCCGTGGCTGGATGGCAGGATCCGAATGGTGACGGCCGCGCTCGGATATGACGAGAAATGGGTTGATATCGAGCCGGACACGTACGCGAATGTGGCTCGTGTCGCGTATGACGGTCTTGCTGCGTGCGCAGAGGATATTCGCGCAGCGCGCCAGATCCGCGGCGGTATCCAGGTCCCTCGGCGAGCTGATGCGACGGAGAACGACAGTAATGCCCGTACTTGATATCGACGGTATTCGCACGCGGTATGAGATTGTCGGCGATGGACCACCCATCCTCATGTTCAGTCCAGGTGGCTTCGACTCGAGCCTCGATAACTGGACGACGTTCGGGCGCTATAAAGATCTCGGATTTATCGATGCTCTGTCACAGGAATACACCTGTGTAGTGTTTGACCGACGCGAGTCCGGGCAGTCAGGGGGGCGCCTGGAGCGACTGGCGTGGCCGAAATACATCGATCAGGCAATTGGCCTTATGGACAAGCTCGGCCTCGGCGCCGTGCATACGATGGGCGGATGTGTCGGCTGCTCGTCTGCAGCGCTGCTGGCCGTCGCGCGGCCTGAGCGCGTGCGCAGCATGGTCCTTTTTTCGCCAGCGGGTGGCGTTACATATCGAACGGCGCAACAGAGACGCTTCACGGAACACCTGGGGTTCGCGCTGGAGCATGGCCTGGAAGCGATCGTCACGCTCGCGCGATCGACGACGGTAGGGTTCAGTAAGGACCCCCGCGTCGGGCCGTGGGCCCCGGCGCTGCGCACGGATGACCGGTTTGCTGAAGGCTACGCCGCGATCAGCCTCGAACGGTACGCGACGATCGTTTCGGGGTCCGCACGGATGCTATTCGACCGCGACACGGTACCGGGGCCCGAGCCCGAGGATCTCCAACTGCTTGACGTTCCAGCCCTCATCGTGCCGGGAGAAGATGCCTCGCACACTCGCTCGGCGGCACGCTACCTTCAGGAGTGCTTGCCGCAGGCTGAGTACTGGGACGTCCCAGTCGCCCAGCAAACGCCCGTAGCGTCGAGTGCCCGTGTGCTCGAGTTTCTATCGCGTCATTGAGGTGATTGACTGGGTGATCTCACGCTCCGCCGAGACCCTCCTCAAGGAGTGTGATCTGGGCAAGACGCTCCTCATGGACACCGCCCTTGAAGGGTGTGGAGAGCCAGCGGTCGAGAAGAGCGCAAGCCGTCTCATCGTCGACGACCTTCGTTCCGATCACCATGACGTTAGCGTCATTGTTGCCGCGCGAAATATCGACCGCGAACTCGGAATACGCTAACCCCGCGCGAATCCGCCGTACCTTGTTGCAGGCGATGACTTCGCCCTGGCCGCTTCCCCCGACGATAATCCCGAGGTCGGCATCGCCTTGGGCTACGAGCTTGCTCACTGCGCCGCACAGCGGCGGGTAGTCGATATTGCCGCCGCCGCGCGGGGCTAAATCTATAACCTCGTGTCCGCGCGCGCTGAGCATAGCCACGATACGGTCGATGAGCTTCGTGCCGTGATGGTCTCCAGCGATGGCGATGCGCGCGAGAGTTGCCATCAGCCCTGAAGCTCCAAAGTGCCTGCAGCAAAGATGCTCTCAAGGGCTGGGCGCGTGCGGATGATACGTTGAGCCATCGCATTGTCGATTAGATCATTCAGCGTAGCCCGGTTGCTTTCGAGGCCGTAGGGGAGCGGGTCTGCTCCCGTGATCTCCATGACGCGCGACAGGATCTGATCCTGTCGGCTGTCATCAGGGGTGCAGCGCAGCCGTTCGACGTAGCGGCGTTTCGACTCGGTGAAATCCTTGAAGAGCATCGGCGCCAGATCAGGGTGCTGTGAAAGGATTTCATCGCGAACAACGACGAGGTGATTGATAGGGAAGACGCCGCGTTGCCGGAGCACGTCGGCCGCAACGTCGTCGGGACGCGCGATCAGCGGGACCACATCGGGATGCGTGAGACTGGCGCCCACAACCGCGTCGAGTTCGCCGGCGAGGAGCATTTTCTCGAGCACCGCGCCCTCGGGCGCGGCGATTACATTCGCCGGACGCGAGTAGGACGAGACATGCTCATCACCGGTGCACACCCACGTCACCGAATCGAGGTCGAGACCGGCCGCAGCCAAGGCAACGCGGCCCCAGACGCCGGTCGTTACGGTGTAGCCGCGATTGATGCCAATGCGTCCACCGGCGAGGTCTGCCACTGAGCGGGTGCTGTCTTCTCGCCGCACCTGGGTGGCACCATGGTGAAAGTCGCGCACGAGAAAGATGGGCAGTGCTGTAAAGCCGACGCCGTGCTCTTTTGCGGTGAGATATGTCGTGAGAGCCATTTCGGCGATGTCGAACTCGAGGGTTCGCACCATTTTCCGGAATCCTTTAACGAGGACGGGTTCATTGGCAAACGTCAAGGTGAGTCCGGGCGACAAGGCCTCGCCGTCGAACAGAGCGCGGTTAGCACCCTGCGGGCGCATGAGTATCGAAAATGGCATGAGGCCTCCGTGGCGATGGAAAATCTACTATTTTGAATGGTAGCGTGGACTGACCATTACACCAATCACTAGCCCAAGGATGAGCAAATGACTGACTCAGTGCTCGCAGCTGTACGTACAGCGCCGGAAGTCACCGAAATGCGTGAGTTTCCGATGCCCCACATCGACGCGGACTCGGCGCTCTTGAAGGTCGAGGTAGCAGGCATCTGTGGCACTGACGCCAAGCTGTATTTCTCGCCGCCCGAAACTCCCTCCACCCGAGGCCCCGTCATCATGGGCCATGAAAACGTCGGCGTGGTAGTAAAGGCCGGTGCCCGCTTCAAGCTCAGGCACGGCGTCGATGAAGGAGATCGTGTCTTTCTTGAGCACTACGTTGCTTGCTACAACTGCGCGTGGTGTCGCATCGGTGAATACCGACACTGCGAGGCGACGGATTGGCGGACGAATCCCGATGCGCGGCGATTTGGATATACCACCAGCGACATGCCGGGCCGGCTCTGGGGAGGGTTCTCCGAGCACATGTACTTACCGTGGAACTCGGTGCTCCACAAGATCCCTGAGACGATGTCGCCGGAGTTGGCCGGCCTTGTTATGCCCTTGTCGAATGGTGTTGAATGGGCGCTGCTTACGGCGGGCATAGGTTACAACAACACCGTGCTCATTCAAGGGCCGGGTCAACAGGGTCTGTCCCAGCTCGTCGCCGCAAAACAAGCCGGGGCGTCCACGATCATCATGACGGGCACCACTCGCGATAGGGAACGGTTCAACTTAGCCCTCGAGTTGGGTGCGGATGCCGTCATCGATGTCCTGACCGAGGACCCGCGGGAGAGGGTCATGGAGCTGACCGATGGGCGCGGTGTCGAATACGTGCTCGACTGCACATCGCGCGCCGGCACAGCACCCCTCCTGCTCGGAGTTGACGTGCTCATGCGGCGCGAAGGCACGCTGCTCGTGCAGGGTGAGCTGAGCGCATTCCCCGATTTCCCACTGAAGAAGGTCACGGAGAAGTCCATCACGATCAAGTCCGCGCGTGGGCATTCCTACCGCGCGTGCGAACTTGCCATCGCGCAGATAGCCTCGAGTCGATTCCCACTCGAGAAGCTTGCGACGCACCGGTACGGGATCGACCAGGTTGATCACGCGATCCGGGTTCTGGCTGGCCAGACCGACGAAGATGCGATCCACATCTCGATGATGCCAAACATGATCGGGCAGGCGGGCGGCCGAACGCGTCTGGAGGCGGCGGTCTGATGGGCGGCGTTGTTGTGACCGGCACCCCTCGAACGCCCCTCAGTCTCATCGATATACTCGCCGAATATGGCGTGGCCACGGTCCATGAAGCGCAAGGCCGAACCGGACTGCTGGCTTCCGGGATTACACCAATTCAGCGAGGCACGCGCGTGTCAGGGACCGCCGTGACGGTGACTGTCGCTCCCGGTGACAACACCACGATTGCGGTCGCCGTCGAACAATGCCAGGAGGGCGACCTGCTGGTTGTCGCACCGACAGCGCCGTGCGACATGGGCTATTTTGGCGATCTACTCGCCGCCTCTTTGAAAGCCCGAGGTGTCCGCGGTCTTGTCATCGACGCTGGAGTGCGTGACGTCGCCGACCTGCGGAAGATGGGCTTTCCAGTGTGGTCGCGTCATGTTTCGGCGGAAGGAACGACTAAAGGCAACCTTGGCGACGTCAACGTTCCGATCTCGATTGCCGGTCAGATTGTGCGTCCCGGTGACGCGGTGCTCGCCGACGATGATGGTGTCGTGATTGTGTCGCGGGCGACGGTCGCCGAGGTGGTCGTCGCCGCGCAGCGGCGCGAAGAAAAGGAAGCCCTCTCCCGAGGTCGATATCTGACGGGCGAGATCGCGCTCGACGTGAACAATATGCGACCGCTAATCGAGAGCTCGGGAGTCCGATATGTCGATTACCAGACGTGGAAGGAAGAGTGGACTTCGTGATAATCGACATCCACGGTCACTACACAACCGAACCGCGTCAGCTCCATCAGTTCAGAGCCGCTCAGCTTCGTGGGGAGGCGCCGAGCGCCGCAGCTCTCAGCTCGGAGGTATCGGATGATGAAGTGCGCGAAAGTATCGAAGGCAACCAGCTCCGGGTTCTGCGTGAACGAGGCGGCGACCTCATGCTTTTCTCGCCGCGAGCGTCGGGTATGGCACATCATGAGCCAGATGCCAGCATCGCGAATTCGTGGGCGCAGGCGTCTAACGACATGGTTCACCGCGTCAGTAACTTGTTTCCTGAGCAATTCGTTCCTGTCGCACAGCTCCCGCAGACGCCGGCGGGCAATCTCGATGGCGTGCTCGCCGAGCTGCGTCGCTCGGTGGAGGATCTCGGCTTCGTCGGTGCGAATCTCAACCCGGATCCATCCGGGACCTGGGCGGGGCTACCGCTGACGGATCCGTCCTGGTTTCCGATCTTTGAGGCTGCCGAAGACTTGAACGTGCCCCTCATGGCGCACGTCTCGACGGCCTCGAACCCGAACTTCCACACGCTCGGCTCGCACTATCTCAATGCAGACACGAATGTCTTCATGCAGTTGCTTCCCTCGGACCTGTTCAGGCGCTTTCCCGGATTGCGACTCGTCATCCCTCACGGCGGCGGCGCAGTTCCCTATCACTGGGGCCGATACCGGGGGCTTGCCATGCGCAACGACTGGCAGGATCCTTCCGAACTTCTGCGCAACGTGTACTTCGACACGGCGGTATATCACCAGCCGGGGTTCAATCTCCTCGTCGACGTGATCCCGGCGTCAAACGTACTTTTCGCTTCGGAAATGTTGGGCGCCGTGCGTGGAGCCGATCCTGAAACCGGGACTGAATGGGACGACACCCTCACGTATCTTCGTGCGTCTGAGCAGTCGCAGGACGACTGGGACGCGATCACGCACGAGAACGCACTGCGCGTGTATCCGCGGCTTGCGGCAAGGCTGGCAGGTGGCGACCTATGAGCCGCCTGCGGATGACGTTCGCGTGCGGCGACTACGACCGCACTCGAGGTGTCGAAGACGGGAGCGTGGCCGTTGACGGCGTCGACGTTACCTACCTGCGTTTGCCCGTGGAGGAGACCTTCTTTCGCATGGCGAGGCACCGCGAGTTCGACGCTGCCGAGATGTCGCTGTCGACGTATGTCTCGACTCTCAGAGCGCTCGATGCGGGCCAGGAACCGCCTTTTGTCGCGCTCCCGATCTACACATCGCGCCAGTTTCGACACGGCGGAATTTTCATCAATCTTGATGCGGGAATCGAGACGCCATCCGATCTGCGCGGCAAGCGGATCGGTATGCCCGAGGTTCAGCTGACAGCCTGCGTTTGGCAGCGAGGAATCCTCGCCGATCATCACGATCTTCCACTCGATGCCTCGACATTCTTCACTGGGGGTCAGGAGAAGTCCGGGCGGATCGAGAAGGGTGCTGTTGATGTGCCGTTCGATGTACGACCCATTCCCTCAGGGCGCACGCTTTCCGAGATGCTGGCCGTCGGCGACTTGGACGCGATTTTTGCGCCGCGGATTCCGAGCACCTTTGGAGCGCCCGGTGGACGCGTTGCCCGGCTGTTCCCTGACACGAAGGCGGCAGAGAAATCGTATTTTCAAGCCACGGGTAACTTTCCGATCATGCACGTGGTCGTGCTTCGTCGGGAGTTTTATGAACGTCACCGCTGGGTAGCGCAGTCGCTAACAAAAGCGCTGATCACCGCTAAGGCGCAGGCTGCAGCGCGGATCTACGACGCGTCGGCACTGCAGATCATGGAGCCGTGGCTGATGTTCCACCTCGAGGAGGCGCGTGCGTTGTTGGGTGAGGATTATTGGTCGTATGGCCTCGGATCCGCAGACAGGAATGTCCTTGCGACGTTCCTCCGGTACCACCACGAGCAGGGGCTCTCACGTGTGCGTCGAGAGCCGGAGGAACTCTTCGCGCCAGAGTCATTGGAGTCTTTCGTGATCTGATTGTCAGCCTGATCGCCCCCGGCCGTGGGGTTGTTGCGCTATTGCATGCATGTATTCAGTCGTCAGCCCCGGGCTTAGCGGCGCACAGCGCAATCCCACAGTCCTTCTCGTGGACGCTTCCAAATCGCGCCTTCAAATACTCCGGTAACCGGCCCGGCGGTAGGTCGTCGTCACCCCCGACGGGCAGGATCAGCAGCATCGTCGGGAGTGTCGAAGTTCCAGCGGATGGCGACCGCTGGCATAACTCGTTCTTACATGTGCGTCTTCAGCGAAATGTCGACGTCGCCCGCAGCGTCCGGTGGAATGTTTCCACCGTTCTCGAGGATGCGCCTCGCCGCCATGTAGTCGCTAGGCGCGTTAACTGATTCGATAGCCACGAGCTGACCGTTGCGGTAATAAAGCGCAGAAAAGCGCTCCGTATCGGGATTACCGCGGATGATCACCTCGTCGTAGCTCATCGCGAGGCCGGCCATTTGGAGCTTCAGGTCGGCCTGATCGGACCAGAACCACGGCACTGTCAGTTTTCTCTGCTCGTGACCCATGAGCGCGGCTGCTGCAGCCTTGGCCTGTGCAATAGCGTTGGGTACTGATTCGAGACGAACGGTGCCGTGGATTGGATGGGTGCTCACCGCACAGTCGCCAGCCGCGACGATGCCGGGTATGCGAGTGCGACCATAAGGATCGACCTCGATTCCTCGATCGTTGGCCAGCCCCATGGATGCGGCCAGCGATGTGTGGGGGACGAGGCCGATCCCGACGACGACAATGTCAGCGTCGATGATGCGCCCGTCAGCCAGCTCGACGCTGTTGACGCGGTCGGTCCCGCGGAAGCCCGAGACGGCGGTGCACAGCTCGATACGCGTGCCCCTACGTCTGTGAGCTTCCGCGTAAAAATGGGACATCTCAGGTGCAATGGCGCGCGCCATAAGCCGATCCTGTGCCTCCAGGACAACGACCTCTTTCCCACTTGCAGTTGCAGTGGCCGCGATCTCGAGCCCAATGAAACCGCCACCGACAATCACCACCCGGGTGGCATTCTCAAGATCCATCCTGAGTGCAATAGCGTCGTCGAGGGTTCGGAGATAGTGGATCCCGTCAAGTTCTGCGCCGGGCGTGAGCATGCGGCGGGGGGTGCCGCCAACAGTGAGGGCGAGTCGCTCAAACGCAAGAGTCCGACCTGTCCTGGTCACCGCTTTTCCGGACCCGGTGGTGGCGCTGTCCAGTGCAATCGACTCGACCCATTCACCGCAGACGATAGTTATGTCGTTGGTGGCGAAAAAGTCCGCACCACGGAGTGTGAGATCGTCCTCCGCGGCCTTGCCTTTAAGAAATGCCTTCGATAGTGGTGGGCGCTGATATGGTGGTCGACTCTCGCCGCCGACAATGGTGATCGGCGCGGTGTCGCCCAACATGCGCAGGCTCGCTGCAAGCTGGAGGCCGGCTTGGCCGGCACCGACGATCAGGGTGCCGGCAGAACTGTGCGTCGTTGCAATGCAATCCATGCTCCTCCTTCATAAGGGTAGGACCATTAGACCACACTTCGACCTGTTCGTGTTTATCCCTGCGAGCGGGCGACTCGTTGCGCCGTTCTCTCAAGGTGTTGGGCGAGGATCGCTCGTGCGCGGGGGAGATCCTTGGCTTCGATGGCGTCGACAATTTCGCCGTGCTCTTCTACGCCCTTAAATCCCATCAGTGGGGCGACTGTCTTTGCCTCTTGCAGGGACGAGAGCAGAGGGCCGTGGAAGCTATGCATCAGAGCTTCGATGGCTGGGTTGTGTGTGCACGCAGCGAGTCGCACATGGAAAGCAGCCGACATGTCGGTGGAGTAAACCCCGTCGGCCTTCGCGGTTAGGGCATCGACCACAAGCGTGCGCAGCTCAGCGATATCTTCCCGAGATGCTCGCTCGAGGACAAGGGGTAGAATCCCGAGTTCGAAGATCTGCCGCGCCTCCGTCACTGCGAGGGCCGTGATGGGTGACAGGGTCAGGAGCTGGGCAAGGTTCTCGCCTACTAGCTCCGGTGACGGAGCGGTCAGGAACGAGCCGCCTCGGGCTCCCAAGCGCACCTGGATCAAGCCGGTTGCCTCCAGCCCGCGGAGCGCTTCCCGTACGGTAACCCGACTGACCCCAAGTTGAAGGCAGAGGGCGCGTTCATTCGGCAGGCGGTCGCCAGGTTTCAGGCTTCCGTCGCGAATCAGCTGTTTGATCTGATCGACGATAACGTGGGACGTGCGGTCTACATTCACGCGATTAAACAGCGATTCGGACGTGGCTTTTTCGTCGGTGCCAGACATTGGCGTGTCCTGTCGTTCGAGTGGTAGGGATCGGTTGCGAACGCTCGGACGACGGATTCGGTGCCGTTGCCTTGCATCCATTGGGTGAAGCTCCGATGAACACTCTCACGATACCGCCTTTGTCGACTTAGGTTCATTGGTGCTATGGTCTATCCATTCGGCAGAATGAGTTGGGGCACACCGATGTGTCTCTGGTGAGGCCACCACGCGTGGTTTCCTGCGAATCACGATGATGTGGGGTAGACGTCCGATGGTGTCTGGTATTCAAGGGTCGGTCGCGAAAGCGCTTCACCCAGCAGCCGCGAGGAATGTGACCATTCAACCTGGCGCACTCCGTAGGTGGGTAGGCTCCCCGCGTGATTGACGCGATCACGAGCGGGCTCGGACAGGTACTTCAGTGGGAGACTCTGGGGCTCATGCTCTGTGGAATTTTCATTGGCTTCCTGGTGGGGATTCTGCCGGGACTCGGTGGCGCAGTTGCGATTGCTCTCCTGCTTCCGTTCACATTCGCCATGGAGCCGGTTCAAGGAATCGTGTTCCTCCTGAGCATGTGGATCGTGACAAGCACCGCTGGCGACATCACATCGGTTCTGTTCGGTATTCCGGGCGAAGCCACTTCGGCGGCCGCGGTTCTCGACGGTTACCCGATGACCAAGAAGGGGCAGGGTGGCCGCGCTCTGGGGATCGTCCTCACTAGCTCCGCTATCGGGCTCGTCTTCGGGGCGGTCGTCTTGGGCGTCTTCATTACGGTAATTCGGCCGCTCGTGCTGTTGCTCGGAGCGCCTGAGTTTTTCATGCTCGTGCTCCTTGGACTTGCATTCGTCGTAACACTCGCGGGAAAGAGTCCCGCGAAGGGCCTGGCCATGGTCGCGTTGGGCCTCCTCACGTCCTTTATCGGAAGCGACCCGACCGCAGGCATACCCCGATTCACTTTCGGCGAAATGTATCTCTGGAGCGGCATCGCACTGATACCCGTCGTCGTCGGGCTGTTCGGGGGAGCGGAAGTGCTGCAGCTGATGCTGACTCGCTCTTCCATCGCAAGTGCACCGCTGGGCGACGCGAAGCTATCGGGAACGATGCGAGGCGTAGCGGATGCGTTGCGTCATTGGTCCGTAGCGGTCCGTTCATCGACCATCGGTGTTGTCATAGGAATGCTCCCGGGTCTGGGTGGCACCGTTGCGCAGTGGATCGCATATGGGCAGGCACGTCAAACGTCCAAGGACCCTGACCAATTCGGCAAGGGGGCGATCGACGGGCTCGTCGCAGCTGGGGCGACGAACAACGCGAAAGATGCGGGCTCACTTATCCCAACGATTGCCTTCGGCATTCCCGGAGGCGCGGCTACGGCTGTTTTGCTCGGCGGATTCCTTGTTCTCGGGATCACACCGGGAAAGGAGATGCTGACCTCTCAGCTCGACATAACCTTCTCGATGGTGTGGACGGTCGTTATTGCTGGAGTTGCCGGAGTTATCCTCGCGTTCGCACTCGTGCGTCCGCTCGCTTCGCTAACTCGGATAAGTGGTCCTGTCCTTACGCCGATCCTGTTCATGTTCCTAGTGATCGGCGCCTACACAGCCAGCAACAGCTGGGGAGACATTATCGTCATGATCGGCGCATCGGTGCTTGGCGTCATCTGCCTTCGCTGGGATTGGCCACGAGTGCCTTTCCTGCTTGCGCTCGTGCTCGGCAAGCTCCTAGAGGGGTATCTGAACCTCTCGGTATCTTTGTTCGGTCCGTCTTGGGTCGCCCGGCCTGGCGTACTAATCGTCGGATTGATCATCATCGCGACGCTTTTCTTCAGCATCCGCTCGGTGCTTCGCGACCACCGGAAACGCCTCGCTAATGAGCCAGTCGAGGGACCGCATACCCAGGTGATTCGCACGGTAAGGGGAAAGAAATGAGTGTCAAGTCGGCAAAGCGGTCCGCAAAGCCAGATCTCGTCATCTCGTTCGTGCTGCTCGTAGTCTGCACAGGAGCACTGCTGTGGAGCTTTACCTATCCGACGGCCGTCTCGATGTTGCTTCCCCGGCTTGCGGCAGGACTTGGACTCCTGTGTGCGGCGTGGATGATCGTCGGCAAATGGAGCGCGTTGTCACAGGAACGCATCCGGTTACTTTCAGGACCCCTCGAAGGTGAGGACGTGCTCGGGGCGCAATCGGCCGCGTCCCAGGACGATGGAAAGGAACAGGATCCGAACGATCCGGAGTACATCCTTTCGCACGCTTCGCGACGCGCTTGGTTGACCGCACTCGGTTTCATTTCTGCGTTCTTCCTCGTCCTCTACCTTTGTGGCATTTTCGTCGCAGCTGCGGCGCTGTCGCTCTCATACCTGACGGCCATCGGCAAGAAATCGTGGCGCTTCTCCTCCATATATACGGTGGTCCTGACGGGGCTTCTGTGGCTGCTGATGCGCCAAGTCACATACATTCCCAGCCCCGTTGGAATTCTCTTTTCCGGCGGCTAGGTCCTGCCCTCCCACCCATTCATAAATGTTAGAAAAAGGTTGATTCATGCTCAAAAACAAATCCCCACTGACTCACCTCGCGCTGGGTGCATTAACGGTCAGTGCTCTGGCGCTCACTGGGTGCACAGCGGCCGATCCGGCCGAGGTATCTTCTAGCACCGGTGCAGAAGCCGACTGCTCGGTTTTCAATGGGAAAACAATCGAACTTGCAATCCCCTATAACGCGGGTGGCGGCTATGACATTCTTGCTCGCGTTATCGTCCCCGGGCTTGAGAATGCGCTTGGCGCTACAGTCATCCCTGTCAATAAGCCCGGTGCGGGTGGCCTCCTCGCCATCAATCAGCTCACGGCAGCAACTCCCGACGGTACAAGCATCGCCATCGTCAATGGAACGGGCGCTGCTGCCGCGATCCTCGCAGACGCCGAAGGCCCCGAGTTCGATTTCGATGGTCTCAGTTACATTGGCCGGGTTGCGGTCGATGACTTGATCGTCACTACCAACGCCACCGGCGAGTACCAAACGTGGGACGACGTGTTGAACAGTGAAGGGTTCCGGTTCGGTTCCACCGGCCGTGGATCCTCCGATTACATCGTCGCAAGCGCACTGATTGAAGCTTTCGACCTAAAGGGTGCCGAGGTTATTGTCGGGTTCAACAGCCAAGCGGAGACCGATCTTGCCCTCATCCAAGGCAGTGTTGACGCGATCGCAGGCCCCCTGGACAGCCGCCGTGTGAGCATTCTGAGTGGCGAGTCAACGCCAGTCCTGTCGTTCGCCGAGGAAGCGCCGGCTGACGCGGCTGACGCAACTGTGTTTGGCGATCTTGAATTGTCATCGGATGCGGAAAGTATCATCGACGGAATCACGCTTCTCACCGAGTTCGGTCGCCCGCTCGTTGGTCCCGCAGGAATGGAAGCGGGAACGCTGGGCTGCCTTCAGGATGCCCTCGGCGTTGCCATGGAAGATCCCGAGGTCCTCGAACAGGCTGAGAAGTTGCAGCGCGAGTTGTCCTACCTTCCTGGTGACGTGATTCTGGAGGATGTTGTGGGCGAGTTTGGCACACTCTCAGACGGCTTCATCGACGTCCTCAAAGCCTCGTACTAACCGTGAGCGGGGCCCTTTGCGGTGCGATTGATCGCCAAGGGTCCCTCCTGGTCTTGTGTGGGAGGAGATCGTGAATCTGAATGTGGGTATTGCTGCCAGTGGATGACGCCGCAGCCCCGACACCGAAGATGCAAGACGTTCTTGCACAGTCGACAATCTTCCTTTTCTCTGTAGCGCTCGGGATGGCGACGCTCGTTATCCCGCTGGTAGCTACAGCCGCTGGTTATCCCCTGGGCGCCATAGGGCTCCTCATCGGACTGTCGGCCATCACGCAGATCATTGCGAGGGCTGGCATGGGGGCGCTGATGGACCGCTTTTCAACACGGACATTCATTCTGCTTGCTCTCATCCTGCTGGCCGCCTCATGTGGGGTCCTTGGCGTGAGTGATGATCTCTGGGCATTCGTCGTCTCGCAACTCCTCCAAGGTGCCGCTCGCGCCTACTTCTTCACCGGCGCACAGACGCACGTCGTGCGTTCGACGCGGCCGGCCGTTTCTTCTCTCGCGCTCATGAACGTGACGAACGGCATCGGTTTGCTGGTCGGCCCCCTACTCGCCGGATTCATCGGTGCATCGTCCCTGACCCTCACGCTCTTCATCGCCGGAGGCATGTCAGCCGCTGCTATCCCAGCATGCGCATGCCTAGTGCGATACGAGCCGTTTACGAGGACCCCTTCGGCGCCCGGCGTCGTCTCAGTTGCGATATGGCGGCGTCCCGGCGTGCTGACTGCGGCATGGATGAGCGCGGCGGCTGGGTCATGGCGAGGCATCATGAACTCATACTTGCCGCTTCTCTTGTCGGAAGCAGGTCACGCACTACCAGTCGTGGGTGCGATGACGACGTTGGCGAACTTTGCGGCTTTGGCTGGTTCTGTCTTGGCGCGGGGAGCCCGGCGGGCAGGTATGAGACGTGCGAGCGTCTTGGGTACCGTGTTGGCCCTCGGAGGCATCGCTGCCATGGTCCTTCTGCTGCCCAACTTGGTATTGGCGGGCGCATTCCTCTTCATCTCGGGGGTAGGCTCAGGAATCCTGCAGACTCTTGGCCCGGCTTTGGCGGCAGAGGCAGTCGGCCCGGAAGAGCGTGGTCGCTCCATCGCCTCGATCGGTACGTTCCGTGCTTTCTCTTTGCTCGTCACACCCATGAGCATCGGGGCACTAATTTTCGTACTTCCCTCCGCCGCAGTTGCGACCGCGATCGTTGCTATCGCTGTCGGCATCCCTGTGATGGTGTTGCGGACCCGTCCTCCCCGTGGCATGAATGACTAAACCTTCTTGGCACCTGTCTCCCTCAAATCTGCTTCTGCAATGTACTGAACTGGAGTCCTGGCCGACGCATTGAGTGCGAGCATCTGCGTGCCGGTTCTGTGGGCTCCGTCGAATTCATTCAAGCCGGCACATTCGCGGCTCAAGAAGAATCAATGAAGTGTCGTCATGATGGTCATAGATGGATGAGCGGACACCCGTGCTCGCCGTTTCTGATCTCCGCGGTTGGAACCAATTAGTCACGCGCGAGAGCTACTTGATCCGAGCCTCGGAAACGCTTACAGCACCACTATCGCTCTGACCAGAAACGAACCATAAACCCCTAAATCTGACCAGATTCAGGCTGTATCTCTCCGTACAGCGCGTACACTAAAGCTCATGAGAACCGCGGAATTCCGCGGAAGTCTGCCCCATATGCAGGTGCGCACCACCACCCCGACGCCTATCATTTGTTCTTGGTTCGAGTCCAGGCATCCCAGCTTTAGATAAAAACCTCCGGTCAATTGGGGGTTTTTAGTAGTTGCGGGCGCGATGTAGTCATGTCCGAATCCCGCTAGGTTAGCCCAGGCTCGTGAGCCCGTGGCGCCCCTTTCGTGCCGGTTGTCGGGGGAGTTCCGAATCTGTGCGACTTCGAAGTCTTGATGAAGATGACTCGGAATGTGATGTTCTTGGTTCGAGTCTCCGAGTATTAGTCGTTCAGCGGCCGCGATATTCGTGACGTGTTGGGCCGAAAGGGGGCATGCTGCCCGCTGGACGCCCACTCGGACGGGGACACACACGTCCGTCGGCGATGCCCTAGTCTTTGCCCATGCCCCGATCGCCTCGCGCTCCAATCGCCGCTCTGACAGCTGCTGCGGCCCTGTCTTCGATGCTTCTGCTCACCGCCTGCAGCTCGGGCTCGTACCCCTATGACGAGCCCAACGCGGCTGAACTGTTGACCGAAGAGTCATCGCCGGTCGATCCTGCCACCGCCTGCGCGGCGCTCGTCGCGGCACCGGCCGGTCTGGCTCAGCGGAAGGCCGTAGAGCTCGGCTGCGTCGAGGACCGCAACGGAAACTGGGTTTACCAGGCAAATCCGGCTCTTGGCGCTCCAGCCCCGCTCCCATTTGCCGCGGCCGCGGAAGAGCAGCCTGGCGGCGGGATCCCCTGGAACCAGGCTGTGGACTACGCCGGTTCGACGCAGCGCGTCTGCGGGCCACTCGCCGGCGGCGGCAACTCGGAAGACGACGTGTTCCTCAACCTCGGTCGCGACTACCCCGACCCGGAACGTTTTCAGATCGTGGTTTGGGACGTCGGCGACCTCGAGCCGATTGACGGCGGCGTGACCCTGTGCACCTCGGGCCAAATCACACTGTACGAAGGTGTCGCTCAGATTGAGCTGACCGACCCGAGCCTCATCGAGATCTACAACTAGCTCGCATCGACCTGAAAGACTGTCCTGCGGAAAATACTGGGTACCCACGTTGATTTCTGTCCATCCGCGGTATCGCGAGGCGACGCATCCGTTGGATGATACGGATGGCCCCCTCAAAAGGAAAAGAATCCATGACAACAATCGAGCTGCTCTACATTGCAGGCTGTCCGAACTCGGTACAGGCCCTCATCCGCCTGCAGCGCGCCGTCGACAACACGATGCACTCGAACACAGTGATCACATCCACACTGATCGATTCCGCCGAGACAGCCGGGCAAGTCTTATTTGCTGGGTCGCCAACGATCCTCGTCGACGGTGTTGATCTCTTCCCGTCGGATGGCCGCACCAGCGATCTCGCCTGCCGGATTTATGTAACGCCGAACGGAATGGCCGGAGCTCCCACCCAAGAACAGATTGAGGCAGCGCTCGCGGCTCATGGATAATACCCCAGAACTCACCTGTTCCTGCTGCGGTCGCAGCTATCCGCGCCGCAGGCTGCACGCCCTCAGCGACAATGCCTACATCTGCCGCCGATGTGGACTGTGGGTCGCGCTCCGCCTCCGGGCCGATCCAATCGGGCACGATCAGCACTAATTGACACTGTGTTGGCAGGACCGTGGTGATTGGTCAGCCCCTGCTGTAATGTCAGTGGATGCTGACTATTGCCTCGCGAGTTGACGTGATGAACCGGTTGGGTCGAGCGATGGCCGATCCCACCAGGTCTCGAATCCTGCTCTCCTTGCTCGAACGCCCGGGATTTCCAGGTGCGTTGGCGCGCGAGCTGCAGTTGTCGCGGTCGAACGTATCCAACCACCTGGCGTGCCTCAGAGGCTGCGGAATCGTGGCCGTCGTTCCGGAGGGACGCTCGACTCGCTATGAGATCGCGGATCCTCACGTGACCAGGGCGCTAATCGCCCTGATGGATGTGGTGCTCGCTATCGATGACGGTGTCGGCTGCGTCGATGAGGACTGCGACGTACCGCTGTGCTGCGGGAACGACGCATGAGCCTCTCCAGCAATGACCGAGTTGTTGCGATCCAGCCTGACCGAACGCAGGTTCTCCGCCGCCGGATTCGGTGGATCGTCGCGGCGACCATTGGCTACAACGTCATCGAAGCCATCATTGCGATCGCGGCCGGCAGCGTGGCATCGTCAGCCGCCCTCATCGGGTTTGGCCTGGACTCCATCGTGGAGGTCCTTTCCGCTGCCGCTGTCGCCTGGCAGTTCGCAGCGCCTGATCCGGAGAAGCGAGAAAAGACCGCGCTGCGAGTCATCGCGTGGGCGTTCTTCGCTCTCGCCGCGTATGTGATCGTCGATGCCGGCCTGTCCCTCTTCGGCGTTCGCGAAGCGGAGCACAGCACGGTCGGCATTGTGCTGGCAGCGGTCAGCCTACTGGTGATGCCCTTTCTGAGCTTCGCCGAGCGTCGCGCCGGCCATGAGTTGGGCTCTGCTTCGGCGGTCGCTGACTCGAAACAAACCCTGATCTGCTCCTATCTTTCCGCAGCCCTGCTGGTCGGGCTACTTTTGAACACGCTTCTTGGTTGGGCGTGGGCGGACTCGGTTGCAGCCCTCGTGATCGTGGTCTTCGCGGTTAGGGAAGGCCTCGAGGCCTGGCGTGGCGACGCCTGCAAAGTGCCCGTGGCTGCGCTCACCGGGGAACGCGACGTCGAGCACGAAAACTGCTGCTGAAGCTACTCGCGCGCTCTGACAGAGCGTCGCAACGAGGCTCTGATTGGTCCTGTCGCGACTGGTGCGCCATGATCGATGTGGGCTCTGACGAGTGTGCGACTCGCGCTTCGGCTCGATCACGGTAGATGTCATGGAAATTTCACAAGCACAGGCCGATGTTCGACGAATCTATCGTGCCGGCTTCCCTGGACCATTGGTGTCCGCGGTGTTCACTTGGGGCTCCGTTGCTGGCGGTATGGCTGCGCTCTTCATCGTTGGCGGGCACTACCTCGTCTTCATGTTGCTTTATGGCATGCGGTTGTTCGCAGTTTTGGCGGGGTGCTGATTCTGCTGGGAGTGAGCGGGCTGCTTGTAATTCCGCAGCTGGGAGAGATAAGCGGATCGCTGAGCACAGCCGTCTTCCTGATCTTTGCGGTGGTCCTCTCTCGCGCTCACAACCACGCAACCGCAAACGTCGCGTAACAGGTCGAGTAGGGGGCACCAGATGGCGGCTTGCCCCCTTGTTCGGCCGCAGCGAGAAGCGTGCCGTAAATGAAAGTGAAAGCAATTCTTGCGGTAGTTTGCGAGGGCGTAGGGTGTGCTCGTGACCATATCGCGGGCTTCGGCCAAAAGCGTCAAAGCGTGGCTATTGCAAGACACCGGTGACCGTCAGGGATCGCGGGTGGGACCGCACGCGGCCACGGCCGAAAAGACGCAGTCCTGGTGGCGTGTGATGTGCCTGACCGGTGTCGACTATTTCTCGACGCTGGGCTATCAGCCAGCGATCGCGGCACTCGCTGCGGGGCTGTTGTCGCCGATCGCGACCATCGTGCTGGTCGCCCTGACTCTGCTCGGTGCCCTGCCGGTGTATCGGCGGGTGGCTGAAGAGAGTTTTCGGGGATCCGGTTCCATCCATATGTTGGAGAAGCTGTTGCCGTGGTGGTCGGGCAAGCTCTTCGTGCTGGTTCTGCTCGGGTTCGCGGCAACGGACTTCATGATCACGATTACCTTGTCGGCAGCGGATGCCACGGCTCACGCAGTCGAGAATCCGTTCACGCCAACCTGGTTTCACGGTCAGGAAGTACCGATCACGTTGTTCATCATCGCCCTGCTTGGAATTGTCTTCCTTCGCGGCTTTCGGGAAGCAATCAGCATCGCCGTGGTTCTTGTTGCGGTCTACCTCATTCTCAACCTGATCGTAATCATGGTTGCGATTGAGCACGTGGCGACGAATAGCGTGGTCATCACGGATTGGTGGGCGGCGCTCACCGTGCAGCACGGTAATCCGCTCGTCATGGTGGGGATCGCACTGCTCGTGTTTCCCAAGTTGGCCTTGGGCCTGTCCGGCTTCGAGACCGGTGTGGCCGTGATGCCGCAGGTTACGGGAAGCCCGACCGACAGCGACGACAATCCCGTCGGCCGGATTCGCGGCACGAAACGGCTGCTCACCACAGCGGCACTGATCATGAGCGGTTTCCTGATCACGTCGAGCCTGGTCACCACGTTTCTGATCCCGCAGGCCGCCTTCCAGCCCGGCGGCCCCGCCAACGGTCGCGCCCTGGCCTACCTCGCCCACGAATACCTCGGTAACGCATTCGGCACCGTCTACGACATCAGCACCATCTGCATCCTCTGGTTTGCTGGGGCATCCGCTATGGCCGGTCTGCTTAACCTCGTACCTCGGTACTTGCCGCGGTACGGCATGGCACCGCAATGGGCCCGGGCCGTGCGCCCGCTCGTACTGGTTTTCATCGGGATCGCCTTCGTGATCACGATTGCTTTCCAGGCCAGCGTCGACGCCCAGGGCGGTGCCTACGCAACGGGCGTGCTCGTGCTGATGACGTCGGCATCCGTCGCGGTCACCCTGTCCGCCCGCAAAAGACGGCAACGCTGGCCGACCATTGGTTTCGGCATCATCGCCGCGATCATGGCGTACACGACCATCGCGAACATCGTCGAACGCCCCGACGGCGTGCGCATCGCCGCCCTGTTCATCGTGGGCATCATGGTGACTTCCCTCGTCTCGCGCGTGCGTCGGTCGTTCCAACTCAGGGCGACGTCGATCACTTTGGATTCCTCGGCCCTCGATTTCGTCACGGGCGACGCCGAGGACTACGACGTCGTGCGAATCATCTCCCACGAGCCCGACGAAGACACCGAAACCGAGTACCGTGATAAGAGCCGCGACGAACGCCGATTCGGCAATATACCGACCGGCTCACCGATCATCTTTCTCGAAGTGCTCCCCTCAGACTCGTCGGACTTTGAGGAAGATCTCGTCGTGAGCGGCGTGGCCAAACACGGCTACCGGGTTCTCCAGGTGACCAGCGGCAATGTGCCGAACACGATTGCGGCCGTGCTTCTGGAGATTCGTGACCAGACCGGCATCATCCCGGAAATCTATTTTGAGTGGACCCAGAACAACCCCATCTCGAATATGTTCAAGTTCCTCGTCACCGGCCAGGGCGAGATCGCACCGGTGACCCGCGAAGTGTTGCGTGAGTCGGAGCCGAACGCCAAACGGCGCCCGCACGTGCACGTGAGCTGAGGCACCGGCTGCAGAAGCGCCTCGATCAGATCTGGCTGCGGTAGCTCTCCGCGGTGGCGATGAGTGCCTCGTTCCACGGCGTGGCGGCGACACCGAGTTCACGCTCGGTCTCGGTCGCATCAATCACGAACGGCACCACGAACTGGTAACTCGACGCCCACACTTCGTGCATCATCGGATTGGCCACCCCGAGGGACCGCAGCAACAGCTGCGGATAGCCGGTGACTTTTCCCCGTGTGCCGTAGTGCGCATTGAGTTGCCCAACGATGTCGACGCGGCTGACGGTACCGCTCGGAACGTGCCAGATTCGGCCCCAGTCGCCGGTTTAGTCTGTCGCGGCGATGAGCGTGGTCACGATGTCGGGCAGGTAGTTCCAGCTGTGCGCGAGGTGCGGCTTACCCACGACATGAGCCGTCTTTGAGCGAAGAACAGCGGTGAAAAACGCTTCGCCCAGGTGCGCGGTGCCGGTGGCCCCAGGCCCGAAGTAGTCACTGGCCCGCACCTCAACAGCACGAATGTGGCCGGCGTCATGCGCGGCGCGCAACTTTGCCCAACCCGCGCGGCGAATGAGTCCCTTGGCTTCGGTGGTCGTTTCGCTCGAGTGTTCGGTCATGGCGCCGGTCGGTGAACCATAGGAATACAGGTTACCCATCACGACGATCCTGGCACCGGTAGCGGATGCGGCGGCGATCACCGCCTCGTAGATGGGCGGCCATTGTGCAGCCCAATCGGTATAGGGCGGATTCGTGCAGAGAAAGATGGTGGAAGCATTCGCTGCGGCGTGCGTAAAAGCTGCCGGATCACTCGCATCCAGTACCAGAGCGGTCGCGCCTGCGGCGGCCGAGCCCGAGCGGGTGGCAATGGTCACGGTGTCGCCGCGCGCTGCGAGGCGTCCGGCCAGGGGGCGGCCGATGAGGCCGGCTCCAACAACAAGGTGCTTGCTCATGGGATCCATTCAGTTCGGTGGTCGCGTCGTGCGATTAACGCCGAGTCTGACAGACGGAATATGCCGGTGCACCAGAAACGCTTGATCAACCCCCTCCCGTGCGGGCGTATTCCGGCGCGATGTCACCCGCGCGGCGCGTAATGCTGCAGCGTCACCGACCGGGTTATGACGGCCCGCATCGCCTCGAGGCTGCCCGAGATGAGCCGCCCGGTGCGCGCCTGCACGAGCACGTTTCCGAAGGCGGTTGCCTCGACCGGACCAGCGATCACGGGCAGTCCACTGCGGTCGGCGGTCAACTGGCACAGGAGGGCGTTTTGCGATCCGCCGCCAACGATGTGGATGGCCCTCACGGTCTTGCCCGACAGCTCCGAAGCGGTGCGAACGGTGTGTGCAAACGCCTCGGCCAGGCTCTCGCTAATTGCGCGCGTGACCTCCGCCAGAGTGTGCGGCACAGGCTGATTGGCCTCGAGGCAGCACTGCGCAATGCGCGCGGGCATGTCGCCAGGCGTGAGCAGGCGCGGATCGTTGGCATCGAACACCGAACCGCGCGGTAGGGCAGCGGCCTCACGGATGAGTGCAGGAAGGTCGATCTGAAGTCCCGCCCGCTCCCACGTGCGGATGCTCTCCGACTGCAGCCAGAGTCCCGTGATGTTCTGCAGAAAGCGGATGCGACCGTCAAGTCCGCTCTCGTTAGTGAAATTGGCGACGCGGGCCGCCTCGCTGAGCACGGGCACTTCCAGTTCGACCCCAGCGAGCGCCCAAGTACCGCACGAGACGTAAGCGAATTCATCGCCCCGGGCAGGCACTCCGACCACGGCTGAGGCCGTGTCGTGCGACCCCACGGTGACAACGGGGATCTGCCTGCCAACCTCGGCTTGCACGGTCGGCAGCAGTGGGCCGAGCGTCGTTCCAGGTTCGACCAACTGCGGGAACAGGCTCGCTGTGAAGCCGAGGCTGTTCGCCAGCTTGGTCGACCAACGTCGCGTGTGTATGTCCAGCAAACCCGTCGTCGAGGCGTTGGTGTGCTCGGCGACAGGCACGCCAGTCAGCCAGTACCCCATGAGATCGGGTATCAACAGGGCTGTATCGCCAGCTTGCACCCGTCCGGCAAGCCGGTCGGCGGTGAACTGATAGACGGTGTTTATCGGCATGAACTGCATACCGCTGGCGGCATACAGCTCCTTCTGCGAGACGAGCTCATGGGTCGCCCGCACGCCCTCGAGTGTGCGCTCGTCGCGGTGCGAGTAGGGATTGCCGAGCAGCGCACCGCCACGCAACAACCCATAGTCGAGCCCCCAGGCATCAATTCCGATGCTGCGCAGATCAGGCTCCTCAATCACTGCTTTGCGGAGGCCGATCAGGGCTGAACGAAACAGTTCGAGCACGTTCCAGTGCAGCCCGTCTGTTGTTCCTTCCCAGCAGCGCACGGGGTTGTTCAAGAATCGCTCGACTACGTCTAGGCGCACAGTGTCAGCGTCGAAGTGACCGACCACGACACGTCCACTGGTCGCGCCGAGATCGATTGCGGCGACAGCTGCGCGGGTCATCGGGTCATCGCAGGAACGCGGCGGCGACGCCGGAGTCGACCGGGATATGCACACCCGTCGTCCGGCTCAATGCGGGGCCGGTGAGCACCCACACCGCGTCAGCGACGTTCTCGGGAATGACCTCCCGTTTCAATATGGTGCGGTCAGCGTAGAACTGGCCCAGGTTCTCTTCACTGACGCCGTAGGTCTTGGCCCGATTAGCGCCCCAGCCCGACGCGAAGATGCCAGAACCCCGCACGACACCGTCAGGGTTGATGCCGTTGACGCGGATTCCATACCCGCCCAGCTCAGCAGCGAGCAACCGAACCTGATGTGACTGGTCGGCCTTTGCCGCCGAATATGCGATGTTATCCGGGCCAGCGAAGATCGAGTTCTTCGAGGAGATATAGACGATGTCGCCGCCCATTCCCTGCTCGATGAGGGCGCTCGCTGCGGCGCGCGAGACCAGGAACGATCCCTTGGACATGACGTTGTGGAGCAGATCCCATTCGGTCTCAGTGGTCTCCAGCAATGAGTGCGCAATGGACAGCCCGGCGTTGTTCACGACAAGATCCAGACCGCCGAATGCCATCAGCGTTGCATCGACCGCGGCTTTCACGGCGTCGGCGTCGGAGACGTCGACAGCGACGCCGATGGCCACATCGACGGAACCTAATTCCGCTGCCGCCGCCTGCGCCTTCTCCAGGTCGAGGTCCGCGACGACGACGCAGGCGCCATCCGCCGCGAGCCGTGTGGCGATGGCTTTGCCAATGCCCGATGCCGCTCCGGTGACGAGGGCGATCCGGCCTTGGTGGCTCTTGGGTTTCGGTATCCGCTGCAGCTTCGCCTCCTCGAGTGCCCAATATTCAATGCGGAATTTCTCTGCGTCGGAGATCGGGCAATAGGTGGAGAGCGCCTCGGCACCCCGCATGACATTGATGGCGTTGAGATAGAATTCCCCGGCCACGCGAGCGGCCTGTTTCGTGGCACCGTAACTGAACATTCCGACCCCAGGAACCAAAACGATGGCCGGATCTGCGCCGCGCATGGCGGGGCTGTCTGAGGCTGCATGCTTGTCGTAATAAGCGGTGTAGTCGACGCGGTAGGCCTCATGGAGTGTCTTCAGTCGCTCGATAGACGCTGCGACGGATGCTCCGGCCGGCAAGTCGAGCAACATCGGCTTGACCTTGGTCCGCAGAAAATGGTCTGGGCAGCTTGTGCCGAGAGCAGCAAGTTTGGCTGCGTTGGCACTACCGAGAAATTCCAGCACGCGGGGGTCGTCGGTGAAGTGGCCGACCATCGGCTTGTCCTGCGAGGCGATGCCTCGAATCGTGGCAACGAGAGCGGCGGCTTTGGCTCGGCGTTCGTGCTGTGGCAGCGCGGTATTCTCGGCGACTGCAGCACCGAACGGTGTCTTCGAACCCTTCGCATCGATGTAGGCCTGGGCGGTGTCGATAATCCAGCGGCTGTTCGCCTCGCATGTAGTCGATGTCTCGCCCCACGCCGTGATGCCGTGTCCGCCGAGGATGCACCCAATGGCATCCGGATTTTGCTTCTGGAGCACAGCGATGTCGAGTCCGAGTTGGAATCCGGGTCGGCGCCACGGTACCCAAAGCACCTTGGAGCCGAAAATCTTCTTGGTCAGCGCTTCGCCGTCGGTGGCGGTTGCGATCGCGATGCCCGAGTCGGGGTGCAGATGGTCGACGTGCTGGGCATCGACTAATGCATGCATCGAGGTATCGATCGACGGTGTCGCGCCACTGGTACCATGTAGGCAGTAGTCGAATGCTCCCACCATCTCGTCCTCGCGCTCCACCCCCGGGTACACGTGTTGCAGGGCGCGAAACCGGTCGACGCGCAGCACGGCAAGACCGGAGGGGGCCAGCGTGCCGAGGTCGCCGCCGGAACCCTTGATCCAGATCAATTCGACCGGCTCGCCCGTGACGGGGTCGGTGTCGGTGCCCTTGGCGGAGGTGTTTCCACCAGCGAAGTTTGTAACCTTGGGATCGCTGCCCAGCCTGTTGCTGCGAGCGACCAGTTCGGCCGCGGTTCGGTTCGTCATCGTTCTGGCTCCTGCTCCTGCGTCGGTGAAGGTGGTCTGCTGGATGACCATACGCTAAATGTGCGCAGTTGTGAAACATAACAAATAAGCACACGAAAGATCACGACTCGTTCGTGGCTGCTTCAGCGCAACTCGACGCGATCTCGAAACTCATCGAGCCGGCTGTCGCCCGGGTCGAGCTCGGTGATGAGAACTGCAATCTTCGACAATTCCAGCGACGCCGCCGTGGCCTGCTGGTGCAGCTTCGACGAGTCGATGCAGAGCACGATCTCCTTGGACACCCGAGCGAAGGCCTGCTTCATTTGCGCTTCGGCCAGCGAAACCTCAGTGGTCCCGAACGTGGCGTCCACGGCACTGGCTGATGCGAAGAACCTGACGTAGCGCAACGATTGGGCGGCCTGTACCGCCAGTGGGCCCACGAACGTGTCCGTTGATTCTTCCGTCTCACCACCGATGAGAATGGGGTTCACTCCGAGGGTTCCTTTGAGACTCGCGTAGGTCGGATAGGAATTCGTACTCACGATGAGACCGGACCTCGGACCCAGCCTGCTCGCCATGGTTCCAACGGTCGTCGAAGCATCGAAAGCGATAGAACCGAAACGTGGAACCAGAGCTAGAGCTTTGTCTGCGATGAGTTCTTTCGCCCGCGAGCGCACGGAACGCCGCTCTTCGAAGGGGCGTGGGCCGATGACCGAGATCGCTCCGCCACGCACGCGGCGCAGCAGTCCTTCCGCCTCGAGATCGGCCAGATCACGACGGATGGTCATGGCTGAGACACCCAGAGTCCCTGCGGCCTCGGTCAGTCGAATGACGTTCTCGTGCTCAAGCGAGGCCAGCAATTGCCGGCGTCGCTCTTCGGATTCGGTACTTCCGGTTGTGGCCACCACGGTCTCGATTCTTTGTGACTTGTATGTTATCTTTTCGCGTTACCTAACACTAATGCAGTTCTCTGCCTGAGTTTGTAGGAGCGAATGTGTGTTGAATAAATATATTGACGCACAACGAGTGTGGTGTTACTGTCCCAAAAGGCGGTTCATTGAACCGGTCCTGTTGGCAGCGTTGCCTCCTGGGTGATGCACGAACTGAAAGATGAGTGTCACCGATGACCTCTGAGGCCTACGAAAATATCGTCACATCGGCAACCGCGCACGATCGTGCGTTGGACGCCGGCAAGGGAATTGTTCGGTTTGCACCCACCTGGGTTCCCCGTGCTTTTTGCACTCCTGGCAAGCGCATCCGACTGCACCCGGATGACTATTTCCCGCTCGGCCAGGGGCGCGGCGGCATTGACGAGCGCTGGCTTGCCTCGTCGATTCGCGCTGACAACGGTCCACTCACCGGGGCCCACGAAGGCCTCAGCCTCGTCGTCGACCCCGACGGCGGCCTCCTGCCCTTCGATGAATTTGTCGAGCACCATAAGGCCGACGTGATCGGGTCGCGATTGTGGGACCGCTTCGGAGGCTGGACGATGTACTCCAAGTTCTACGACAACCTGATGCCCCTGCCCTTCCACGTGCACCACTCTGACGAGAAGGCCGCACTCGTCGACAAGGTAGGAAAGCCAGAGGCGTACTACTACTCGCCCCATATGAACGACAACCTGGGCCTGCAACCCATCTCCTTTTTCGGATTTCAGCCGGGCACTACCCGCGACCAGGTCAAGGAGCGTCTCATGCGCTTCGCCGATGGTGGCGACAATCGCATCACCGATCTGTCGCTCGGATACCGAACTCAACTTGGAACGGGATGGGACATTCCGGCGGGTGTTCTGCACGCTCCGGCGAGCATCTGCACCTATGAGCCGCAATCCGCCAGCGACGTGTTCGCAATGTGCGAATCGTGGAGTAACAACAAGGAGGTCCCCGAGGAGTTGCTCTGGAAGGACGTGCCCCCAACGCACCACGGCGACTATGAGTTTCTTCTCGACCTTTTGGACTGGGAAAAGAATCTTGACGTCGATTTTGTACCCAACAGGTTCATGCGTCCGTACAGCACCGCCACGTCAGCGGCCGACGGCGGTTCAAGCTATGTCGAGAACTGGATCGTCTTCCGCTCCACCTCATTTAGCGCCAAAGAGCTCACGGTACGCCCAGGCCAAACGGTAACGATCAGGGACCAGGATGCTTACGGCGCCCTCTTTGTTCAGGGCGGCGGCACTTTCGGAGTGCATGACGCGCAGGCAGCGACGCTCATCCGTTTCGGGCAACTCAGCCAGGACGAGTTCTTCGTCTCCGAATCGGCGGCCCGTGCTGGCGTCACGATCACCAACCGCAGCGCAACCGATGACATCGTCATCCTGAAGCATTTCGGTCCCGGAAATCTGGAGCTGGGCGTTGTCTGAAATCTTTGGAACCCCGGTCGGCCAGGCCCTCCTCCGGGTCGGATCGCTTGATCAGGTCGCGCGCGTCGATCGTTTCGTTGAGAATGATGGTCCGGCACGTGGTGCTCGCCGATTCCGAGTGGTGAACGGCGGCGGGTTCGAGTTCGACGTTCATCCCGACCGCGCCCTCGATATTGGTGCCGCGACCATTAATGGGATCCCGCTTGCCTGGCTCTCGTCGACTGGCATCACGCGTCCCGACGCATACGAGCCTGCCGGGCGAGGGTGGCTCCGCACCTTTGGCGGTGGCCTCGTAACGACCTGTGGACTCGACACCTTCGGCCCGCCCGTAGACGATGAGGATGGCGTTTCCGGCATGCACGGCCGCATCGGGGCCGTGCCGGCGCGGGTGACGGAGGTCACAGTGACTCCCGAGCTGATCACCGTGGCCGGGGAAGTACGCCAGACGGGCGTATTCCAGGAGAATCTCGTGCTGCGCCGCCGCATCACCTCGCGTGTCGGGTCCACCTCCTTCACGATCGAGGACACCGTGACGAACGAGGGCGAGAGCGTGAGCCCGCACATGGTGCTCTACCACGTCAACCTCGGGTGGCCGCTGCTCGACGCTGGGACCGTCATCGACATCCCCGCCGCCTCCGTAACGTCCCGTGACCCCGACGCGGCCACTGGTTTCAACCAGCGGGCTGAAATTGGTGAGCCCGTGGCCGGCGCGCGCGAGCAGGTCTATATCCACACCGCTGGCGATGAGCGCGTCGCCCGGGTGACCAACGCGGCCCGGGGATTGACATTCACCCTCCGTTACTCCGAGACGCTACCGGCGATCTTTCAATGGAAACTGACCGCCACAAAGCACTATGTGCTGGGTCTCGAACCTGCAAACACCCCCGAAATCCAGGGCCGCGCCGCTGCACGCGCCAACGGCACGTTGCCCCGACTGGAGCCGGGCGAGAGCCGTACCTATGTGATCGAAATCGAGGTGAGCGCAGCATGAATGACACCGCACTGTTGGAACTCCATGGCGTTACCAAGACTTTCGGCGCGGTGGCCGCGCTGGTCAACGCAGAGCTGGTCCTCGAGGCCGGCTCTATTCATGCCGTCATCGGCGAGAACGGCGCGGGCAAGTCGACGCTCGTCAAGATCATCGGCGGTTTGTACCGCCGCGACGCCGGCACATTTCTGCTGGACGGGGAAAGCGTCGACTTTCACAACACGCGCGAGGCAAAAGCCGCGGGCATCGCTGTCATCTACCAGGAGCCAACGCTGTTCCCCGACCTTTCGGTCGCCGAGAACCTCTTCGTTGGCCGTCAGCCGTACACCCGATTTGGCGCGCTGGACCGCGCGAAAATGCGCCGCGAGACTCGCGAGCTCACGCAAAGGCTTGGCGTGCCGATCGATCCCGACCGCGAGGCGCGAGGACTGTCGATCGCAGACCAGCAGGTCGTCGAAATCGCCAAGTCAATCTCGGTCGGCGCCAAGGTCATCGTCATGGACGAGCCGACTGCGGCGCTGTCGGGAATCGAGGTCGAGCGTCTAATGGGCATCGCACGCCAGCTCCGCGACGAGGGAAAGGGCCTCATCTTCATCTCCCATCGGTTTGACGAGGTGTTCGCCCTCTGCGATGTCATCACCGTCATGAGGGACGGCAGCTACGTCGCCACGAACTTGACGACCGGCACGACCGAAGACGAGATCATCCATCAAATGGTTGGTCGAAGCGTCGACAACCTGTACCCCAAGCAGGAAGCACTGATCGGCGAACCCGTACTCGAGGTGGAGCACCTGACCAGCGCCGGAGTTTTCCAGGACGTCAGTTTCACCGTGCGTTCGGGTGAGATCGTCTGCCTGGCCGGCCTCGTCGGTGCCGGTCGAAGTGAGATCGCCCGCGCAGTGTTCGGCGTGGACCCCTACGACTCTGGATCGGTTCGAATGGGCGGTATCAGCGTGCCCCGAACGAGCCCCGCGGCGGCGATGCGACTCGGCATTGGCTTCGTTCCCGAGGACCGGCGCAAGCAGGGCCTGGCGATGACGGCGGGCATACAGACCAACATCACTCTCGCGATCCGCCACAAGCTGGCCCGATTCGGATTCATCATCGCACCGCTCGAAGAGCCGAGCGCTCGTACCTGGGCGGCGCGCTTGCAGGTCAAAATGTATGCCCTCGACACCGAGGCACAAATGCTTTCCGGCGGAAATCAACAAAAGGTCGTACTCGGGAAGTGGCTGGCCACAAAACCGAAGTTGCTGATTGTGGACGAGCCGACCCGTGGCATCGATGTGGGCACAAAGGCCGAGGTGCACCGCCTGCTGTCCGAGCTGGCCGGAACCGGCGTCGCGTTGCTGATGATTTCGTCCGAACTGCCGGAGGTCATGGGTATGGCGGACCGCGTGCTCGTGGTCCGAGAAGGTCGGATTACGGCGGAACTGCCGCGCGCGACGGCAACTCCCCAGAATGTGATGTACGCCGCGACGCACGCACCGGAGGTGGCCGCATGAGCGTGACGCACACCGTCCCGGTTAGCCAAGGACGGCGTTCATTCTTAGGCAGGATCCTCCGCGCCCGCGAGGTCGGCCTGATCGTGATGATCTTCGCGCTCGTGGCGCTGACCAGTGTGACGCAACCCGGGTTCCTCTTCAGCGACGGCGGATGGCGTGAGCTGCTTCGGCAGCCGACGATTCTGATCCTCATCGCTCTCGGCGAGGCGATCGTGATCATCACCCGCAACATCGATTTGTCGGTCGGCTCGATCCTGTGCCTCTCGGCGTACGCGGCCGGGAGCTTGTTCTCCAACTTTCCGGGTATCCCGATACCTCTGGTCATCCTGAGCGGCATCCTCCTCGGGGCCTTCCTGGGACTCGTTAACGGCCTGCTGGTCGCCTTCCTCAGAGTGCCATCGCTGGTTATCACTCTGGGCACGCTGTACACCTACCGGGGGATCGCGATCCTCTGGATCGGCCCGCACTTTATTCGATCCAGCTGGTTGCCTGACGAGTACCGCTCCTTCGGTACCCTGCAGTTCCTGGGCATTCCGGTATTGCTGATCGTTGTCGCGATCATCGTCTTGCTGATCGGATGGTTCATGACGAGTCGGCGGGTGGGCCGCGACCTGTACGCGCTCGGTTCCAACCCCGAGGCAGCCACGCTGTTCGGGCTCGGCGAGCGTCGTCTGACGGTCACAGCCTTCGTCGCGAGCGGCGCCCTTGCCGGTCTCGGCGGGCTCGTTTACCTCGCGATCTTCGCGACCGGTGATGCGCAGGTCGGTACCGGATATGAGCTGCAGGCTGTAGCGGCAGCCGTGGTGGGCGGAGTCGCCATCGTCGGCGGATCCGGCACGATCTGGGGCGTCGCACTGGGCGCGTTTTTTCTCGCCACCATCAGCAACGCGCTTCCCGTTCTCGGAGTGCCGAGCCTCTGGCAGCAGTCCATCGTCGGTGTGTTGATCGTCGGCGCCATCCTGCTCGACCGCATTGTATTCATCACCCGCATTCGCCGGGCGAAGAGAAAGGGGACTGCGACATGAGCGCCGACACCGCAACGATCACAACCAACGCCGTAGGTCGTGCTGCCGCACAGTACCGCAGGCATAGCCGCACGCTGTGGCGCCGGATGCTGCTGCGTACAGAGACGGCAATCGTCCTGGCCATCATCCTGCTGATCATCTTTGCCATCACCACGGTGCCGTATTTTGCTCAGCCGTATACCTACCTAACGATGATCCTGAACTCCGCGCCGATCCTGCTCATGCTGTTGCCGGTGACCCTGATCATCATCACCGGCGACATCGATCTGTCGGTCGGCAGTGTGGTCGGCTTCTCAAGTGCCATATTCGGCTTGAGCTTTCACACTGGAGTTCCCCTTCCACTGGCCGCCGGGGTCGCGGTCGTTGGCGGTGGCTTGGTGGGCCTACTCAACGGCGTGCTCGTGACGGTCGTCGGATTGCCGAGCCTGGCGGTCACCATCGGCACTTTGGCGCTGTTTCGCGGCATCGCCGTCGGGCTGCTTGGCACCACGGCGATCACGGGTTTTCCGAGTGAGGTCACGCAGTTCATCGGCGCTCCGCTTTTCGTCGGTGCTCCAGTTCCGATGGTGACCGTGGCGATCATCGTGGTCGCGATCGGTTTCGCGGTGCTATTGCACCTCACTCCGTTCGGACGCGGTGTATTCGCCATCGGGTTGAGCTCCGAGACGGCCGCGTTCTCGGGCGTTCGGGTCAATCGCACACGGCTCATTCTGTTCGTTCTCAGCGGGCTGGTCGCGTCGGCGACCGGTGTGTACTACACGCTGCAGTACAGCAATGCGATTGGAACGAACGGCCTTGGCTTTGAGTTGCAGGTCGTGACAGCCATTGTGCTGGGCGGCGTCTCGATTTGGGGCGGCCGCGGTTCAATACTCGGGGCACTGGCCGGCGGCGTGCTGATCGCAACGCTGAACAAGACGCTGCAGCTCGCCGGTATCGGCTCCGACACGATCAGCATCGTCACTGGCGCCACCCTAATCTTCTCCGTCGTTGTCGCCGGTATTGCGGGATTCATCTCGCGGCGGCGGCGGTCGAAGGCCTCCGTGATCGCGGCAGGCGTTGAAAAGCACCGGGCAATCCCAAATCCGAAATCTGTACCAAGCAACCACTAGAAAGGCAAAACAGTGAATTTCACATTCAGTAAGTCGGCGCACAGGCGCGCTGCATCCATCGCCGTGGCCATCGCGGCCGCGTCGGTGCTGCTGGCCGGCTGCGCCGCACCCACGGGCGGCTCCACCGGGACCGACGCCGCTGGCGCTGGAAGCTTGACCGTTATCCCCAAGAGCCTTGGTAACAAGTACTTCGAGGCCTCGGACAAGGGTGCCAAAGCAGCTGCGGACGAACTCGGCCTTGACTTCTCCGAGGTCGGTCCGACCTCGACCGGTTCGGCCGATCAGGTTCCGTTCATCCAGACGGCGATCCAGACCGGCCAGAAGGCGATCGCCATCGCGGCGAACGACCCGGCTGCCGTTTGCAACGATCTGAAGGCGGCACAGGACGCTGGCGTCAAGGTCGTTGCCTTCGACACCGACACCGACTGCCGCGACATCTTCATCAACCAGGCCACGGTCGATGGCATCGCCCAGGGACTGGTCGACCTGACCTCGAAGCACCTCGGAACGGCCGGAGGCACCATCGCAATCCTCTCCGGTGGTGCCAACGCCGCAAACCTCAACGCCTGGGTCGATGCGATGACTGCTCTCATCGAGAAGGAACACCCGGAGATCACGATCGCCCAGGTTGCATACGGCGAAGACGTTGACCAGAAGGCCTACCAGGCAGCTCAGGGACTCATGCAGAGCATTCCGGATCTCAAGGCCATCATCGCTCCGGACACGGTGTCGGTGAAGGAAGCAGCACACTACCTGTCTGACACCCCGCAGTTCCAGGGCAAGGTGTGGGTCACTGGCCTCGGTCTGCCGAGCGAAATGGCGACTTACGTCACGAGCGGCGTCATCGAGCAGTTCGGTCTCTGGAATCCTGAGGACCTGGGGTACCTGGCCACCTACGCCGCGGACGCGCTCACTCAGGGCACGATCACAGGCAAGGAGGGCGACAAGTTCACCGCTGGAAAGCTCGGAGACTTCACTGTCGGCGCCGGGGGAGAGGTTGTCCTCGGCCCGATGTTCGTGTTCGACAAGTCCAACGTCGGTGACTTCTCGTTCTAAGCACAGCTGCCAGCTGACTCCACCCGGGTCGAGCTGAATCAACACAGGGGGTGGAGCCTGCAACGTTCTTCGTTGCAGGCTCCACCCGTCCCCAGCAGGATGGAGGAAGACGATGGCGACCATTCACGATGTCGCAAAATATGCGGGCGTCTCGGCGGGCACCGTCAGTAACGTCCTCAACCGTCCCGGCTACGTCGCCCCCCAGACTCGGGAACGCGTTCTGGCGGCAATCGCCGATCTGGGTTTCACCCCCATCCAAAGAGCCCGCAAGTACCCTGCCGGTCGCCAGCGCACCCTGGGGCTCGCCCTGGCCGATCTGGCCAATCCGTTTTTCGTCGACGTCGCCCTGGGCGCAGAGGCCGAAGCGAAGTCACTCGGCGTGGGAGTAGTCATTGTGCACAACGGCGACGATGTCGCGCGTGAACAGGACAACCTCGACCTGCTCGTGCAGCAGCGCGTTCACGGCATCATGATCGCGCCCGTGCGCGCCCTCGACGCGACGGTCGAGCGCCTCGATGCCCGCGATATCCCCCTCGTCTACGTGGACCGCGTAGACGAGAAGACCGAGCGTTGCTGGGTCAAGACCGACGATGTCGCGGGAGGTCGGCTGGCTGGCGAGCACCTGATTGCGCTCGGCCACCGTAACGTCGCCTTCGTCGGCAACTTCGCCAGCAGTCTGCAGGCCAATCGTCGCTTCGACGGCTTCGCCGCGACGCTCGCTGAAGTTGATGTTGTTCCCGAGCGAGTCCCTACCGACTCGTGGCGAATCACCGATGGACGAATGGCAGGTGCAGCGCTCGCCGCACGGGCCACCGCCGAACTGCCGACCGCGATCATGTGCGGCAACGACCTCACCGCGCTCGGCGTGCTCCTCGAGTTCGCACACCGCGGCATCCGCGTACCAGACGATGTCTCGATCGTGGGTTTTGACGATCTGTCCTGGTCGGAAGCAGCCACTGTTCCTCTTACGACCGTACGTCAGCCGCGTGAAGAAATGGGCCGGCAAGCAGTGCGCCTGCTCCTCGACGAGATCGACCGTGGCGAGGCCCATGCGCACCACCACGAACTGCTGGTCCCCGAACTTGTCACCCGCGCGTCGAGCGCGGCCCCACGCCCGATGCGCTCTGACAACTGAAGCGCTGCCCACTCTTGACCCATAAGGAGATCCCCATGGTTACCATCTGGCAACCCGAACTTGTGACCGACGATCTCGTCGCCCTGACTCATTCCCTGGGCGAGCCCGCCAAAGACTTGGTGATCCTGGCCGAGGGCAACACCTCCCAGCGCCTCGCCGATGGTCGAATCGTCGTGAAGGCATCGGGAGCCTACATGTCTGCTGTGACTCGTGACGACTTCGTCGTCACCGACGTTCAACCTCTCATCGACCTGATGGATGACGCCACCTCGACCCAGGAGGACCTCACCGAGATGCTCGATGCGGGTGAGCATACCGGCACGAGGCGGCGCGCGTCGATCGAGACGCTCGTGCACGTGGCCGTGCAGTCGGTGCAGCCCACCGCCTATGTCGCGCACACCCATCCGACATCGGTGCTCGGTCTGCTCGCAAGCGTGCACGCGGAGTCCGCCTTCGCGCAGTGGGTCTACTCCGACGAGGCCGTTGTCATCGGTACCCCCCTCTTCGTGCCGTACGCGGCGCCCGGTATCGCGCTGGGCCGGCTCTTCCTTCAGCGTCTACGCGACTACGTGGCGACGCGTGGCGAGCTGCCATCGGTCGTACTGCTGGGCAATCATGGCATTGTCGCGATCGGCGGCAGCGCAGAGGCCGTGGAGGCGATCACCCTCATGACCGTCAAGGGTGCACGAACCCGAGTGCAGGCGCTGTCGATCGGTGGGGTGATCGGCCTCGGTGACGACACCGTGGCACACTACTTCGAGCGCACGGACATGGCAGAGCGCCGCAAGAACCTCGCAGGCACCGCCTGATGCCCGTTGGAACAGGTCCACAGTGGCGATGACAGCGCTGTGGATCGGCATTGATCTTGGCACTCAGAGTGCGAAGGTATCCATCGTCGACGATGAGGGGTCTGTCGCCGCGTCATCCGCTGTACCCGTGGTAAGTCGGCGAATGGGCGACCGACACGAACAGGATCCGCAGGATTGGATCAACCAGGCCGGTGCAGCGCTGGCCGTGGCACTGGCGTCGCTACCGTCCACGGCCGTGGCCCGCATCGCGGGGGTATCCATCTGCGCGACATCGGGCACCATCACAACAGTGGATGCCGCGGGTCGGCCGTGTTCGGCTGGCCTCATGTACGACGACGCCAGGGCTGAAGCGATCGGACCGGAAGCCAACCAGTCTGACCCCGTGCGCTGGGCGCGCTTGGGCTACAAAATTCAGCCGACCTGGGCCCTGCCGAAGATCGCCTGGCTCGCACGCAACGGCTTGCTTTCCGAAAAGCGCTGGGTCGCCCACCAAGCCGACGTGCTGGCATCCGCAATCGTCGGAACGCGTGTCGCCTCTGACTGGAGTCACTCACTTAAATCGGGATACGACCTGCTGGCACTGGAATGGCCCGTCAGTGCCCTCGACGCACTCGGCATCGACCCCGACCAGCTGCCGAGCGTCGTCGCTCCCGGCACCGAGCTCGGCCGATCGGGCGCATGGTGGGCCGATGTGACCGGGTTGCCCGTCGGTATTCCCGTCTTCGCCGGAATGACCGACGGCTGTGCCGCGCAGCTCAGCGCCGCCACTCTTGGCCTGGGTGACTGGCACACCACGATCGGGACCACCATGGTGCTCAAGGGCGTGTCCAACCGCATCATCATCGACGACGGCGGAGCGGTCTACTCGCATCGCGCGCCCCACGATGGACTGTGGTTTCCGGGCGGTGCCTCGAGTGTCGGTGCCGGAGCGATCACCGCAACACTACCCTCCATCGACCTGGCGGGGGCATCCTCCCGCCTGAGCGGCCTGGGGCACCGGCTCTCATCGATTCCGACAAGTTATCCCCTGGCCGGTACCGGCGAGCGCTTCCCCGTGATCCGCCCCGATGCTCCAGGGTTCGTCACCGTTGACGGGATTGATTACAGCCTCAGCGCAGCTGTAACTCTGCTCGACCCAGACCTTCTCCTCGCCTCGATCATGCTTGGTATCGCCTGCGTCGAACGCCTCAGTCTTGAGATGATGGCTCGCGCTGGCGCCGCCGTCGACGGCACATTGAGTTCGTCCGGGGGAGGCACGAACAACGAATGGTGGACCCAACTTCGCGCCGATCTGCTTGGACGCACGATCAGTATTCCGCGATCGTCCGAGGGGTCGATTGGCATGGCTATCCTGGCCGCGTGGGCGGGGACAGCCGGAAGCTCGCTGCCCGAGACCGCCTCGCGCATGTCGATCGTTGGGCGGGTCGTCGAGCCGCGCTCCGCTCCGGCGGCGCTCTGGAACGATCGCTACGACAGATTCGTCGCCGAACTCGGCTCGAAGAACTGGATCACACCGTGACGACCCTGTTTCTCGTGCGTCACGGCGAGACCACGTGGCACGCCGAAAATCGCTACGCCGGAAGCTCAAATGTGGCGCTCACCGAGCTGGGTATCGCCCAGGCCGAAGATCTTGCACGCTGGGCCCAGGGGCAGTCGATCGACGCGGTCTACGCTTCCGACCTGTCGCGCGCCGTGACCACCGCCACTCCATCGGCCATGGCGCTCGGGCTCCCTCTCAGCGTCGTTCCAGCGCTGCGTGAAGTCGACTTTGGGCGAGGAGAGGGCCTGACTTCTGCCGAAATGAAGGCAACCTTTCCCGAAGAAACCGCCCGATTCGTCGAACATCCAGGTACATCCCCGCTGCCGGGGGCCGAGTCGGGGGTCGACGCCGCCGAGCGAGCATGGACTGCCCTCGAGGCGATCGCCGCGAAGCATCCTGCCGGAACGGTGCTCGTTGTCATGCATTCGACCCTTATGCGCCTCATTCTCTGTCGCGCGTTGGGGATTCCGGCAGACCGCTACCGCGCGGTCTTCCCTGCAGTGCTCAACGTAGGCATCACGACGGTGTCCTGGACGACGCAAGGCACCGCGCTGCTCAGCTACAACGTGCCGCTGACACCTTGACGACCACGCCCAACAACCTCCAAGAGAACAGGATCACATCATGACCACTTTCGCTTCGATCGAGCCGCTACTTGCGCAGCAGGCCATCGAGCTGCCCTCCTGGGCGTTCGGTAATTCTGGAACCCGGTTCAAGGTCTTCGGAACCCCGGGAACCCCGCGCACCATCGAAGAGAAGATCTGTGATGCCGCCACGGTCAACCAATACACCGGCCTCGCACCCAAGATCGCCCTGCACATTCCGTGGGACAAGGTCGATGACTATGCGGCGTTGCGGGCGTTCGCCGCCGACCAAGGACTCGCCCTCGGCACCGTCAACTCCAACACCTTTCAGGACGACGCCTACAAGTTCGGCAGCCTCACTCACACCAACGCGGCGACGCGCCAGAAGGCCATCGACCATCACTTCGAGTGCATCGACATCATGCACCAGACCGGGTCGACCGACCTCAAGATCTGGCTGGCCGACGGCACCAATTACCCCGGCCAGGGCGATATTCGCGGCCGCCAGGACCGGCTCGCCGAGTCACTCGCCGCCATCTACGCCCGCCTCGGCGATGACCACCGTCTCGTGCTCGAGTACAAGTTCTTCGAGCCCGCGTTCTACCACACCGATGTACCCGACTGGGGAACCAGCTACGCGCAGGTGGTCGCGCTCGGTGAGAAGGCCAGCGTCTGCCTCGACACCGGCCACCACGCTCCCGGCACCAATATTGAATTCATCGTCGCCCAGCTGCTGCGCCTCGGCAAGCTCGGCTCCTTCGACTTCAACTCGCGGTTCTACGCCGACGACGACCTCATCGTCGGTGCGGCCGACCCGTTCCAGCTGTTCCGCATTCTCTACGAGGTCATTCGCGGCGGCGGCTACGGCCCGGAATCGACCGTGGCATTCATGCTCGATCAGTGCCACAACGTCGAGGACAAGATCCCCGGGCAAATTCGCTCGGTGCTCAACGTGCAGGAGATGACCGCCCGCGCGCTGCTCGTCGACCAGGGCGCCCTGACCCTGGCCCAGAACGCCGGCGATGCGCTCGGAGCCAACGGCATTCTGATGGATGCCTTCTACACGGACGTGCGCCCCTCGCTCGCCGCCTGGCGCGAGAGCCGGGGTCTCCCGGCCGACCCGATGACGGCATTTGCCGCATCCGGGTACCAGGCGAAGATTTCCGCCGAGCGCGTTGGCGGCAGCCAGGCCGGCTGGGGCGCTTAAGCGGATCCACGACTTCGATTCAGCGCCGTCCGTCAGCGATAGCGCATTCCTAGCCTGACTTGGTGAACGGAGCGCAGCGAGAGGTTTTGATCAGGCCGTCCGAGGACTGCACGGTTACCGGGGCCGGACCCGAGCTGTTGTTGTTGTCTATATGTCGTCGCCGGTGGCATTTAGTCGCGCCCACTAGCAGCTCGATCCGCCATCCGACGAGTACGTACCCGGCTGAATATCCGTGCCAACCCGAAATGTTCCGTCGCCAGCGAAGGTGTTGGCAGCGACGCCGTCCTCGGGCCGTGCTCGGTCGTGCCGGCGTAGGCGCCGATGGTGTTCACGAGCAGCTGCCCAGTGGATGTATTACTCGCGTCGAGCACGGAAATTGCGAAGTTTCTCGTGCCGTCGTGCGGCGCGGAACGCCGGAGAGTGTTCTTCGCTGAATTCGCTGGCGAGTTGGCTGATCGAGCTTCGAATGCACCGGTCGGCGACGTCTTTTGTGTGCAATAGGCTAATGCTGCCATGGGTTTCTCATGGAATGCACAGGTGATGTTCACCCTGTGCCCGCACACACACATCAATCTTGGGGAGATTACGACATTTATGTCGCTTGAAAACACGCCGCCGTCCACGCCACCGAATCCGTTCCAGCCTGGATCAATGCCGCCGACTCCGCCCGCGCCGACTCCGCCCGCTTCTGACCAGGCAGCTCCTGCTCAGGCAGCGCCGACACAGGCAAACCCTTACGCCGTGCCAGCCGGACAGCCCCTAGCCCAGGGGCCGAGCGCTCCGAACGCGTTCTCCACGATCGCGCCGCGCGCGTGGCGGGGAGCCATCGCATCCGCTGGAATCGGATACGGAGCGGCGTTCGTGGTCGCGCTCCTGACGGTTGCTCTGACCGGGCTTCTCACCGGCTGGGAGATGTTCTCGGCCGGCTGGCTTGTATCCGGCCCGGTGCAGTTGGTCGCGATGGCAACGTTTGGCCAGCTGAGTGCGTCGGCAGAAGTTGACTTCTTCGTCGCCTTCTCCGGCAGTATCACCGTCGGGGCGTTGCCGCTGTTAGTGCTCGCAGCTCTGCTGGCCGGAATTTATCTGTCCAGTCGTTTCGTGGGGCGCGGGGTTTGGCAGACATCCTCGGCCCTCATCCTGTCGGCCGTGTCCGGGCTTACGCTCGCCATTGGTGCAACAGTGCTGGCGGCCGTGCTGCCCGTGCAGTTCCCCGACCTGCAGTTGGACATTCCTGTCGGCTCCACCTCCGCGGCATCCATCGGTTCCTTCCTGGGTGCTCTGGTCATCGGATTCGCCGTTTCGTATGTGGCTCGTTTGCAGGCCACAGACGGATGGTCACGCCTGGTCGCCCGCGCAACCTGGCTGCCGTGGGGCACCGTGCGCATTGCGGCCCTGCACCTCGGCACGTTCATCGCTGTCATGGCGGTCGTGCTGGCCGTTCTGACTCCGCTATCTGAAGCCGACGAATTCGTCGGTGTGCTCCCCGTATTCCTGTTCACCATCGCTATCAACGCCGTCGTGATCGGTCTGCTTGGCGCCTTCTCCGCAGACCTGAGCGACCTGGAGCGTGCGCTGTCCGGCCTGGGCGGCGCGTCCGGCGAGCAGCCTCAGCAGAGCATTTCAGTGTTCACCGAGGGAGTCACCGGTTTTATCTGGCTCATCGTGCTGCTCGCCGTCATTCTGGCGGTTGTCGCCTCGCTGCTGCTCGCGGTTCGTCGCAACCGTGTGCTCCCGGCCCCCACGTCGTGGCTGGCCACGATTGCCACGTACCTGGTATTCGGCTTGATTCTCCAGCTCCTCGGCAGCGCATTGTTCACGGCGTCGATGACCGCCCCCGAGAGGGCCTCGGCCTCGGGAACGTTCGGCCCCGCTGCATGGACCTTTCTGATCTTCGCAATCTGGGGTGCTGTCATTGAGGCCCTGACGCGCTTCGTCGCACCGGTTGTCCTGGCCTATGCAACGCCAGGGACCATTGGCGCCCTGGTTAAGCTCTCGGGTCAGGAACGTCTGCTGCCCGTCGTGCCGACGACACCGCTCGTGCCCGCTGCAGCCGGTGCGTCTCTTGCCGCGGGGATGCCGTACAGCATCGATCCCGCCAGCGCCTATCCCACCCTGGCCGGCCAGCCGGGTGCGGCACCGCTCCCGTTTGCCACCACCACCACCATGTCGCCGGCCACCGCCAAGCGTGTCAAGATCGGCGCCATCATCGTCGGTGCGGCTGTGCTGCTCGTCATTGCTGGCAGTGTGGCCGGCGGCATCGTGCGTTCCTCGGTGTTCGGCCCGCAGAATGTCGCTACCGCCTACTTGGATTCATTGGAAAAGGGCAACGCTACGACGGCTCTGAAGCTGCTGGGGTCGTCAGCGGATGCCGGCGACGGCCTGCTCTCCAACGACATCTTTGGGCTGGCAACCGATCGCATCAAAGACGCCGCCATTTCGGACGTCACCATTGTCGGAGATGTCGCCGAAATCGAGGTGCACTTCAAACAGGGCGGAGTCGCCGATTCTGCCGTGCTGAAGCTCACCCGCACGAGCACCGCCTGGCTGATCGCTGATAAGTGGTCCATACTGAACGCCGAGCCGGGCCAGATCGATGTCTACCTGCCGTCCAGAATGGGCGATGTTGACCTCGAGGCGAACGGTACGTCGGTCGGGACGACAAAGGACGGCGGGCTGAACCTTCCGGCTTTCCCCGGCACCTACGAAGTGGCCATTCCTGCCACCGAGTATTTCGAAGAATCATCCGTGACCTATGTCGTGAGCGGGCTGCTCGGCGGCTCCGGTGAGTTCGAATCGAGTGACGACGTGTTCACGGCCACCCCAACCGCAGAGTACAAAGCAGCCGCCCTGGAAGCCGTCAACACGCTCATCACGACCTGCCTCGCCGCGGGCGAGGCCGCGTCCGACGACTGCCCATACCTGGGGTACATCTCTTCTTACTACTCCAACGTGGTCTACTCCCTCGTGACGGCGCCCGACCTCACGGTGGACCTGTCCTACGAGGAGGGTGGTCTGACGGTCAGCACCGACACCTACGGAGTTGTGACCATGGCGTACGACGTCAACTACGGATTTTCCTCCGAGATCCGCCATGAATCCGAGGAGAACTACCTCACGGTCAACGCTGAGGTCAACGTTGTTGACGGCGAGGTCGTGGTGACCGAGGTCTACTAACCCATCACCACAGCACTCAAGGTTCGGGTTCGGCGCAAGCCGAGCCCGAACCTTTTTTGTGTCGGGGGAGGGCATACACGACTACCCCAATAAGGGGGTATCTGAGGGTATTTCATGATATAGATTTGACAGAGGGAAATTTCCCTGGACGACTCGCGGCAATCAAGCGAGGCGAGGTTGCCGAATGCGTGCCTCTTCTGCCTATCCGTGAAGCGTTTCACTGAACTAAAACGCTCACTGCGCATCGATGGATCACGGAAGGCGTGATGATCATGACCCCCCACAGCCGTAAGAATCGCTCCCAGCGGCCGCCTGCCGTCGACAGCATGGCTGTGGTCGGAGGGAGTCTGCCGGGTGCGGAGAGCTCAGTCGCCCAGGCTGCCGTGCTGGAGAAGAACCTGCTGGAGCAGACCGTGAGCCTGCAGGACGCCATCTTCAACAGTGCCAATTTCTCCAGCATCGCAACGGATGCCCAAGGCGTGATTCAGATCTTTAACGTGGGCGCCCAGCGCATGCTGGGATACACCGCTGAAGAGGTCGTGAACCAGGTCACCCCTGCCCAAATGCACGACCCCGAAGAGATCATTCTGCGAGCAGCCCAGCTCAGCCTGGAGTTCGGCACCACAATTAAGCCCGGTTTTGAGGCTCTCGTCTTCAAGGCGAGTCGTGGCATCGAAGATATCTATGAACTCACCAAGGTGCGTAAGGATGGCAGCCGTTTTCCGGCGATCGTTTCGGTGACCGCGCTGCGTGACGTCAATGCCGCCATTATTGGCTACCTGCTGATCGGAACCGACAACACCTCGCGCAAACAGGTGGAGATCGCCCAATCCGTGCTCGACCAGCGGCTGCGCGACCAGCAGTTCTACACGCGTTCGCTGATCGAGTCGAATATCGACGCACTGATGACGACAGACACCATGGGCATCATCTCCGACGTGAACCAGCAGATGATCGAGCTGACCGGACGAACCAGAGACGAACTTATCGGCGCTCCCTGCCGTAACTTCTTCACTGATCCTGCCCGAGCCGACACTGCGATTCGGCGGGCGCTGGCAGAGAACAGGGCCACCGACTACGAGCTGACGGTGCGAGCGCTCAATGGTGATGAAACGGACGTCTCCTACAACGCGGCCACATTCTACGATCGAGATCGGGTCGTTCAGGGTGTTTTCGCCTCCGTTCGCGATGTCACGGAACGCAAACGGTTTGAGCAGGCGCTCAAGGAAACCAACATCGAGCTGGAGCACGCCAGCCGCATGAAAACTGAGTTTCTGGCCACCACGTCGCACGAACTGCGCACACCGTTGAACGCCATCATCGGCTTCTCCGAAGCGCTGAAAGACGGTCTCATGGGCGACATGAGTGAGTCCCAGCGCGACTATATCGGTGATATTTACACCAGTGGTCATCACCTACTCGCCCTCATCAACGACATCCTCGACCTGTCCAAGGTGGAGGCAGGAATGATGGACATCGAGTTGGAGGCCGTTGACGTGCGCTCGTTGCTGGAACAAAGCCTGCTGATCGTGCGCGATGGCGCCGCGGCGCACGGCATCCAGCTTCGATTTGAGGGTGCAGACGACCTCGGCGTTCCGCAGCTTGACAGGCGCAAGACGAAACAGATCGTCTACAACCTGCTCTCGAACGCGGTGAAATTCACACCCGACCAGGGTCAGGTCACCCTCATCGCCCAACGCGTACCGCGCAGCGCCGTCGGAAAGATTGACGGCTCCTGGCCCGTTCATGATTTTCCCCTGCCCAAGAGCGGTGTCATGAACTTTCTGGAGATTCGCGTCGTCGATACGGGGATGGGGATCTCGTCGGAGAACATGTCGAAACTGTTCCTGGCGTTCAGCCAGATTGACAGCACCCTGGCCAGACGGTTCGAGGGCACAGGGCTCGGCCTGGCCACGGTCAAGCAGATGGTCGGAATTCAGGGCGGCACGGTGGCCGTAGCCAGCGCCGAGGGAGAGGGCGCAAGTTTCGCCGTCTGGCTGCCGCTCGGCACGAACGATCAGATTGCGCCGGAGTGGTCGGCGCCGGGGTTGGAAAGGTCGGAAACCGGCCGGGATCCGGCCCCGGGGACCGATAGGCAGACATCCGGTACGTACCGGCCGAAACCGCATCCGTTCCAACCGGCCGCTACCGCCACACCGTCATCAACGTCCGACTTGAAAACGGATGGGGTATCGCCCGACCGGGAAGTGTACTCGACCGCGACCGGCCAGCCTACCTCCGAATCCGTGGCTGCGGCACTGAAGTCACAACCGCAGCAGGAGTCCAAGGCGCGCTCCGAGAAGCACGTTGCGCTCGTCATCGAAGACGACGCTAAAGGTGCCGAAGTGCTTCGACTGCTGCTCGAAGCTGAAGGATTTCGCGTGATCATTGCCCCGAGCGGTGAGGAAGGGCTCGCGATTGCGCCGCACCAGCACCTCAGCCTTATCACACTCGATATCCGCTTGCCGGGGATGGACGGCTGGGGGTTTCTGATTCGACTGCACGAGTTCTCTGACCTTGCCGCTGTGCCTATTGTGATCATTGCGGGGGATACAGACGTCAGCCTCGCGCTCACCCACGGTGCGGCCGCCGTGCTCGAAAAACCGATCAGTCGGGCAGCACTCCAACAATCGCTGAACGTGTTGGGGCTCAGCCCCGATGCCCTGCGCACCCGCCGGGTGTTGGTGGCCGACGACGATCCCGAGACCGTCGACGTTATCGCACGGTTCCTCACTCGACCGGAATATGCCGTGGAACGCGCCTTCACCAAGGACGAGGCCATCGAAATGGCACAACGATTGCATCCCGATCTCGTGCTGCTCAACCTCATGATGGAAGGGTTCAGCGGCTATCAGGTTGTGCTGGCGTTGCAGAGCGACGAGAGCACGGAACACATTCCAGTGCTGATAGTGACCGGCAAGCAGCTCACCGTTCAGGAACTGGCCGCAGTGGAGGGCGACCCAACCCAGCCCGTGCGGATACTTGGAACGGAGAACTTCAACCGAACGGCTTTTATGGCCGAGGTGAAGCGCGCGTTGGCCTCAGGCGACTCATTGGGTCAGTGATGATGTGGCCAGGATCCTGATCGTCGAAGACAACCCCATCAACATGAAGCTCGCCACCCTGCTCGTTCGCCGGGCGGGTCACGTGACGTTCGAGGCCGTTGATGCTGAGAGCGGCCTGCTGCTGGCGCACCGCGAAATACCGGACCTGATCCTGATGGACATCCAGTTACCGGGAATGGACGGATTCGCCGCCACCGCCGAATTGAAGAAGAATCCGGTCACCGCCGAGATCCCTGTGATCGCGCTGACCGCGATGGCTATGTCCCGAGACCAGGAGCGGGCACGCGAGGTCGGATGCGATGCCTACATCACCAAACCGCTGCAGTATCAGGAGCTCGAAGACGCAATCAACTGGCTCATGCCCCGCGTCGACGACGAACGCACCGCGGACGAGGCTGGTTCGCTCACCCGCAGTGTTCTGCAGTCGATTGAGTCGCACCGCGAGCTGGCACGGCACAACGCGACGAGAGCGGATGCTTTACTCGCGCACCAGGAGCGGGCGACACCTCGTGCTCCGGGCGCTCCCCGCATCCTCGTGGCCGAAGACAACCCGACCAACCAGAAACTCATCGTTTGGCAGCTGAACCTGCTGGGCTACGAGGCGGACATGACAGACAACGGTGCCCTGGCGTTCGCGCGGTGGGCGAGCGGAGACTATGACCTGGTGATCACCGACCTGCACATGCCGGAGATGACCGGCTACGAGCTCGCATCGGCCATTCGAGCAGCCGAGCCACCGCGAATGTGCATGCCAATTCTGGCGATGACCGCGAGCGCAGTGCGCGGCGACGCAGATCACGCCCGCATGGTCGGCATGGACGAGTACCTCATGCGCCCCCTGCACTTGGCTAAATTGCGCGCGGCCCTGCTGAAATGGTTACCGCTGGAATCCGACCGTTAGCCGAACTACTCGCCGAGGCCCGGACTGCCCAGCGTGCGCCGCAGCAGGATGATCGTTCGTTCGAGGGATTCCGCCAATGACGGGGGCAAAACACGCTCGGCAGCGATGGACCCGTTGTCGGTTGGCGAGAGGCGGTCAAAGTCGGGAATCCACTGCAGGGCCATGAAACGCACCACGCCGAGCATGGCGTGGGTAAGCAGCCCCGCTTGTCCGCGCCGAAAGGCACGGTCAGCGTCGCTCTCCGATTGCGGGATCGCAGCGCGTCCGAGGCGCAGGTAGACCAGCTCGGTCACCTCGGAGGTTACCCGGGTCATCCGGTCCATCTGTTCCTGCATGAGCTGGGGATGCAAGCCGAACACCCGGAGGCGGTCCGTGAACAGCTGCTCGTCGATGCCGTCCCGGGGGCCGATCGCGCTCATCAGGGTGAGCACATCGGGCAGTAGGTCGTCGCCGGGGGCTGCGATGAATTGTCGGGCCCGGCTCTCGTCGATGCTGGGCGGTTCAGCGCCGATAATTGCGGCTTTCTTGGTCTTGAAATAGTTGAAGAAGGTGCGCTGTGAGATGCCGCTCTGGCTGCAGATCATGTCCACGGTGACGTTGTCGAAACCGTGTTCCAGAACGAGGCTGACCGCGCTCCGCTCCACGCGCAGGCTCGTTTGGTGATGCTTGTCGTCACGAGTGTGTGAGCGTGGTGTCGAAGTGTCGGTCATGCCTCGTCCTGGTCCATTGGTGTTAACGGTCGGCGCTACTCGTAGCGCAGCGACTCAATCGGATTCTGCTTGGCCGCGCGCTGGGCCGGCAGGGTGCCCGAGAGGAACGCGATCAACATGACCAGCAGGATGACGAAAGCTACCGAAGTCGGCTCGAACAAGAGGATGTTCAGCCCGGGTAGTCCCGACAGCAGGCCTTGTGACAGCACGGCACTCAGCGCGGAGCCGAGCCCGATGGCCACGCCGGCGCCGATGGCGCTGCCGAGGAAGCCGATGACGATCGCTTCGAGGCTGAACAGCGTGTAGACCTTGCCGCCGCTCATTCCCATGGCCTTCATCAGGCCGATCTCGCGGGTGCGTTCCTGCACGCTCATCAGCAGGGTGTTGATGATGCCGAATGCAGCTGCGATCAGGGCAATCACGGCGAAGGCGTTGAGCACGCCCACGATGCCGTTGATCACGGTCTGCACGGCGCCCAGCTGGTCTTCGATGGTGTTCGCGGTGTAGCCCTCGGTGGCGAGGTCTGCCTTGAGCGCGGTCACGGCATCCGCTGACAGCGCCTTGTCGAAGTGGGCGACGGCCACGCCGTAGCTCGTGACTGCCGTCTCGATGCCGCCGGACTGCGCGTCGGCCAATTCGGCGATGAGTGCATCGTTCGCGCCGGCGCCGGCAGCGAGCAGGCTCTCCAGCGAGACGCCCACGATGGTGGCGTTCACGGTGTGCTGCTCGCCGAGAATATCGGTGATTCCGATCGAAACGGATGCCCCCACTGCGTCGTCCGCCGAGGCGAACCCGAGCGGAGTCACGAAGGTGTCGGGCAGTACGAGCTGGGCCTCGCTGGCGCTGCCATCGAGCTGCGCGCCGACGGTGAGGTCGGCCGTGGTGACGGCGGAGGTGGCGTTGATGCTGAACTCGTACTGCGTGCCGGTGCCGTATTCGATGTAGTCGGGCTGCACCGATCGAATCGGATCGACCGAGACGATGCCGGCGGTGTCGCCGATTTTGGTGAGGTCGGTGTTCGTCAGCGCCTTGGTCGTGGTGCCGGGAGGACCCTGCTGGCTGGACACCGACGCTGAACTGCCAGCTTTGTACTTTACCGGGCCGTCGCCGGCCGTGGTGGCGTCGCTGGCCTGCGTGATGATGAATACGTCGGGGGCGCCGAGGGCACCCACCTGGGCGTCGACGTACTGGCTGACGCCGGCGCCGACCGCGTTGGTGAGGGTGAGCGTGAACGCACCAACGAAGATGGCCAGAACGGTCAGGGTCGTGCGGAGTTTGCTGCGAAAGGTGTTCGAGATCGCGGTGGCGACGAGGTCTTTGGTTCTCATTCTGCGCCTCCGGCGGTGCTGAGTGCTTCCGGGGTGACGAGCGCGTGGGCCCCGGTGTGGGTCGAACCGGTGTGGGTCGATGTGGTCTGCGACACGACGAGTCCGTCGCGAATGTAAATTTGACGGTCACAACGGGCGGCGAGGTCTTCGTCGTGAGTGACGATGACCAGGGTGATGCCCTGGCTGCGATTGAGTTCGAACAGAATGTCTTCGACCACGGCTCCCGTGGCGGTGTCGAGGTTTCCGGTGGGTTCGTCGGCGAAGATCACGCGCGGCGCATTGACCAGGGCGCGACCGATCACGACGCGCTGCTTCTGACCACCCGAGAGGGTCGTGGCCTTGTTGCCGGCCTTGTCGGCCAGTTCGAGCTGTTCGAGCACTTCCATGCCGCGCTTGCGGCGCTCCTTGCCGCCCATGCCGGCAATCTTCAGCGGCAGGATGACGTTCTCGAGCACACTCACGTTGGGTGTGAGAAAGAACTGCTGAAAGACGAAGCCGAACTCCTTGTTGCGCAGCTCGTTGACCGCGCGCTTGGACAGCGACTTGGCATCTCGACCGGCGACCCGCAGTGTTCCCTCATCGGGTTCGTCGAGCAGGGCGAGCAGGTGCATGAGGGTGGACTTGCCCGACCCGCTCTTTCCGACGATCGCCAAGGTCTCGCCGGGTGCGATCTGAACGGACACCCCTTTCAGAGCGTCGAAACGGCTCGCACCCGACCCGTAGGATTTCTCCAGGCCTTGCGCATCAATTACCCACTGGCTGTCCATCGGTTTCCCTCGGTTCTGGTGGCCCACGCGGGCCACAATTGCAGTAACTGCACTCTAATTTGCAGTGGCTGCAAGTTGGCTGGGGGTAGGCCGATTCCGAGCGGATGCTCGGTGCGGCTCGGCCTACAGATCGAGGCTGTCGCCCGGTTCCAGTGGGAAGAACTCGCCCCCGCCGACTTTCGTCACGTTCTCGTATCGGGTGTTGGACAGGTCTTTTCCGGCGCGGGACAGCAACATTTCGTGGGTGGGAAAGCTGCGCTTGGGCTTGATCGCGAAAATGAAGTCCATCGCCTCGCTCATCTTCATCCAGGGCGCCGCGGCCGGCACGGCGAGCGTGCCGATCTCCACTCCCTCTGGAATTGTGAAGGCGTCGCCGGCGTAATACAGCTCGTCGTTGACGAGCACACCCACGTTGTCGATGACCGGTATCGATTCGTGGATGACCGCGTGGGTGGCGCCGAAGAAGCGCAGGGTGAACGGCGCGACTTCGATGACGTCGCCGGCCTTGACGATGGTGACCGGGGTGTCGCTGAGACTGGACGCCGCGATGGCCCGAGCGACACCGGCCGGAGCGAAAATGCTGAGGTCAGGATTCATTTCGATGATGCGGGTGAGCTGCTCCGGAGTCCAATGATCAGCGTGCTCGTGGGTTATCACCACGGCGACCGCACCGGCCGTGCCGGTGAGCGCCGTGGTGAACGAACCGGGGTCGATGTAGAGCTTTTTGCCCGAGAGTTCGATGATGAGCGCGGCATGCTCCAGCTTGGTCAGTTTCATGCTCCGAGCTAACCCCGATTCGAGTCGTGGCGCAACAGCATCCGCTTTCCTGAATGGTGTTGGCAGCAGTCGCGACGCGCCGCGCGCGCTCAGTTTGGAAGTGCGCTCAACTGTGTGGCATACTCGGTAAGTTGCAAAAACGGCCCCATCGTTTAGCGGCCTAGGACATCGCCCTCTCACGGCGGTAACGCGGGTTCGAATCCCGCTGGGGTCACAATTGCCCGGATGCCTTCTCATGTAGGTGCCGGGCGCTCGTTGTTTAAGGGAGTGCTTCAGCCTGTATAGGCTTATAGTCATGGCCACAGTCATTCTCGTGCGGCACGGCCGCACCACCGCCAACGCCACCGGAATGCTGGCCGGGCGCACCCTCGGAGTAAGCCTCGACGAGGTCGGGCGCGAGCAGGCGGCCCGCGCGGGGGAGCGGCTCGCCGCGGTGCCGCTGGTCGGCGTGGTCTCCAGCCCGCTGGAACGGTGCCAGGAGACCTCGAACCTGATCCTTCTGCACCAGGCCGGTTCACCGGTCAGCTCGATTGACGCGGACATCACCGAATGCGACTACGGAAACTGGCAGGGTCGCTCGCTCAGCGGGCTTGCGCTGGAAAAGCTGTGGGCGGTTGTGCAGACGCAGCCGTCGGCTGCCGTTTTTCCCGGGGGCGAGTCGATGGCGACCATGCAGGCCCGGTCGGTTGCCGCCATCCGACGCCAGGACGCGTTCTTTGAGACGCAGCATGGGCCGGACGCCGTGTGGGTCGCGGTCAGCCACGGTGACATCATCAAGTCGATCCTGGCCGACGCGCTCGGCATGCACCTGGACCTGTTCCAGCGCATCTCGGTCGGTCCGGCCTCGGTGTCGATCGTGCGCTACGGGCCGAGCCGACCCAATGTCATTGCCACCAATACCGACGCCGGTGACCTGTCCTGGCTGCGTACGACTGCAGGCGGGGACGACGCGCCGGTTGGCGGCGGGGCCGGTCCTGATGCGCCACAGACATTGCGCTCGTAAAATAGTCGTATGCCCACAATTGTTCACGAATTTGACTGGCCCGATCGAGTCGTCGTCGGCACCGTCGGCGTGCCCGGATCTCGCACGTTCTACCTGCAGGTGCGCACGGGAGCCCAAATCGTCAGTATCGCCCTCGAGAAACAGCAATCCGAGCTGCTCGCCGAGAAGATCGACGAGCTGCTCGAGCAGCTGACGACGCACGAGGGCAACTCGTTCAGCGTGCCAGCCAGCACGCCGATCGAACTGGTCGACAACGACCCGCTCGAGCAACCGGTCGACGAGCAGTTTCGCACCGGCACCATGACCCTGGGCTGGGACCCGAGTACCGCGCAGGTGGTGATCGAGGCGTTTCCGCTCGTGGACGACGAGGACGACCCCGACGCGGCTAGCCGAGAGGCGGCGGAAATGCTGGTCGTGCGCATTCCGGTGGGTTCCGCGCAGGCCTTCGCCATGCGTACTCGCGAGGTCGTCGGGGCCGGTCGCCCCATTTGTGCGCTCTGCGGCACTCCCATCGATGCCGCCGGGCACGTCTGCGCCCTGCCCGGCGAACGCTGACAGCCATGCAGCCCGACCTCGAGAACGCGGAGCTCGGGCTCACGGGCCGCATCCGCACAGCGTCCAATGCGACCTTCCTCGGGCGCATCGACGATGTCGTGGTTGTTTACAAGCCGATGGCCGGTGAACGGCCGCTCTGGGACTTTCCGGGCGCAATCCTTGCCCACCGTGAGGCTGCGGCGTACCTGGTCTCGGAGGCGCTCGGCTGGAATGTGGTGCCGCGTACCTGGTTGCGCGACGGCCCCGGCGGTGTTGGCATGGTGCAGCTCTGGCAGGACTCCGACCCGGACCAGGCAGCGGTCGACCTTGTCTTGACCGACGCTGTACCGGATGCCGGCTGGCGCCGGGTTTTCGACGGACGGGACGAGGAGGACCGCGCGGTCACCCTCATCCACGAAGATTCGGCGGCCCTGCGCCGCATGGCGGTCTTCGACATCGTCGTGAACAACGCCGATCGCAAGGGCGACCATATTTTGGCCATGCCAGACGGCCATCGCTTCGGCGTCGATCACGGCCTCACATTTCACGTCGACGACAAATTGCGGACGGTCTTGTGGGGATGGCTGGGTGAGGCTCTCACACGTGACGAGTTGGCCGGCGTGGAACGCGTGCGTTCGCAACTGTTGGGCCAGCTCGGCGAGACGCTCGCCGGGTTGATTACCGGGCCCGAGGTCGCGCAGCTCGCCGCACGCTGCGATCTCTTGATCGCCGAGCCCCGGTTTCCCGCCCCGCGCGGTGGCCAGTCCGCCGTGCCCTGGCCACTGTTCTAGGGGGCCGAGCGTCCGCTCGCGAATCGCAAAACGCGGCTGTCAGTGCGAATTCAGGTTGGCACGAACTTCCGACGCAGGACACGAGCGCTGGGTTAGCTGGCGCAGAGTCGCCAGAGCGAGGTGACCTCGTTCGCACGCACCGCGTGCAGCGAATCGCTCGCGTCGGTCGCGCGGGAGTGCACGGCGGGCGCGTCGAGTGCCCCGATCACCCGCAGGCCGGCCGCATCGATGACCTTGAGCAGATCGTCGCGGGAGCGCAGCCCCACCAGTTCGGCAAAATCGGAGAGCACGAGCCACACCTCGCCGCCGGGCTGCAAATGGTCACGCACACCGGCCAGAAAACCCTTGAGCATGCGCGAACCGGGGTCGTAGACCGCCGCGTCGAGCAGTGAGTGCGCGGTCGCCGGAATCCACGGTGGGTTGCACACGATGAGGTCGGCACGCCCCTCGGGAAAGAGATCGCCCAGCTGCACCTCAACGCGTTTAGAGAGCCCGAGTTGCGCCATCGTTTCGCGAGCGGATGCGACGGCTCGCGGCTCGATATCCGTCGCGATCACCCGCGGCACGCCCCGGGTCGCCAGCACTGCCGCGAGCACCCCGGTTCCGGTGCCGATGTCGAAGGCGAGGTTCGGCGCGGCGAGCGGAGCCGTCGCGACGAGGTCGACGTATTCACTACGCACTGGAAAGAACGTGCCGTAGTGGGGATAGATCGACGCGTTCAGCGCGGCAACCGGAATGCCCTTGGTGCGCCACTGGTGCGCTCCGATCGTGCCGAGCACCTCGTGCAGCGACACAACGGATGCCTCCGAGATGCTCCCATAAGCGTCGACCGTGGCCGCGATCACGTCGGGGGCGCGCCGCAACCCGATGATGTTGCCGGCCTGCATCGGAATGAGGAGCAGGCCGAGGATCCGGGCCCGATGCGAACGATTCTGCCGATACCGGTAGAACAACTCGCCGGTCGTGCGCTGGGATTTGTCGGGACGTGGCCGAGTGCGGTGCTCCAGCGCCGTCAGAATCTGGCGGGCGTTCTGAAAGTCCCCGCTCCAGAGCATGGCGACGCCCTGCGAAGCCAGCCGATACGCGGCATCCGCTGTGATGGTGTCGTCAACGGGCACGACGCTCGAGGGGGCTGGCGCGCCATTGGCAGAACGCCAGAGTGCTGAGGCCGGAATGCCTTCCTGAGCCCAGTGAACGTCTGCGGGGTCGTCGGCTAAGGGAGTCATCGAACCCGGTGCATAGTCATAGCCTTCAATTATAGATCGCTGCCGCGGCGGTGTCCCGGGGTTGTCACCGCCGGCTGGGACGCACCAGGGCCTGACTCTGAGGGCTTGTATACGTGGTGAGTCACCCGGCTGGGGCGTAGACGGGTATTCTCCCCTCGTAGTGGGTGGCTCCATCGCCGGGGTAATACCCACAAGTACGTCAGGCTGGAACTTCGGTAGTCCGACGACTCGTTGCTCTCCGAGAAACTCCACCGGGGGATGGCGTACCTTGACGAAAGCACGCACCATGACGTTTCGCTCTTCACCGACCGGCAAGCCACCAGTTGGTCGTGCCAGACACTCTGCCCGACCGCGACGGACGACGATTGCACTCCGATGGACCGGTACCGTCGGGGTGGTCGCCCTGATCGGATCGATGCTGGTTGGCGGCGTTGCTGCCGCCACCACGGTGACCGCGCGCCCCAACCTTGGTTTTGCGAACTCGTATGTCGTTCTGGGCAACTCGGCCGTCACGATCAGCGACGCGGGGAGCGTCCAGGGCACCTTCGGCTCCGACCTGGGTGTGTCCAGTCCAACCGGGGTCTACACCAATACGGGAACGCTCTCGGGCGTGGGTGCCATCAACCTGCGGAACGCAGCGGCGCAGCGCGCGCAGTCTGATCTCACCACAGCGCACACCGCCGCACTGGCCTTGATCGGGAACTACATTCTTTCGGGAGAGTTGGCTGGAAAGACCCTTCTGCCGGGGATTCACACCGCTGACAGCAATGTCACGCTGACCGGCAATGTCACTCTTGACGCGGGCGGCGACCCCGATGCCATCTTCATCATGGTGCCGCACGGCGCATTCGATACCGCAGCAAATGCCGAAGTGGTTCTGGCCAACGGTGCGCAGGCCGGAAACGTCTACTGGTTCATCGGCGCGGCCTTCACCATTGCGGCTAACGCCCAATTCAGCGGTCGGGTCATCGGCGGCACGGCCGGTACCCTCTCGGCGGGCTCCGTGCTGCACGGTCAGCTGCTCACGACGGGAACAGCGATCACCCTCAGCGCGGCGGCACGAATCATCAACGATGCCCCCTCTGGCACGGCCACCACGAATTGGCTCGATCAGACCCTCGGAGCTATGACAGACGGAGTCTCCTACTCCGACCGTCTCTCGGTCGTGTCGTCCGACAATAGATCGGTCGGCGCTGAGGACGTGGCCTGGGCAGTGACAGCGGGCCAACTACCACCCGGGATCACCCTGGATCCCGTCACCGGAACGGTGGCGGGAACGCGAACTGACTCGGCCAGCTACTCCTGGTCGATCACCGCCACGATCGTTGGCAATATTCGTATTACAAAGTCGTTTTCCACCGAGGACGTGAGCGTCCCGACCGTGATGATCACCGGCGGGGCCGTTCTCCTCACCAACGACCCGACACCGACGATCTCCGGCACAACCGATGCGCCCGACGGAAGCGCGGTATCCGTGCTGATCGACGGCGTTACCGCCACGTCGACCGTTACGAAGGGTGCATTCTCGGTGCCCGTGGCCAACCTCGGTGCCGATGGTTCCTACGCGGCCGTCGTTACCATCACCGTCACCGGCGCGACCGGAACGGCGAGCCAGACCATCACTCTCGACACGACAGCGCCGACGGTGGCCATCGCCGGTGGTTCGTCGCTGACGACCGGTGATGGCACGCCGACGATTTCGGGTACGACGGATGCTCCGGTCGGTACGTTGGTCACTGTGGTGGTTGCGGGTCAAACGTTGACCGCCACGGTTGTTTCCGGTGGTACCTGGTCGGTGACGGCCGCGGCTCTCGTCGAGGGCGGGCACACCGTGACGGTCTCCGTCACGGATGTTGCTGGCAATACCGGCACGGTGACGCAGCGTCTGACGCTGGATATGACTGCGCCGTCGCTGGTCATTTCTGGTGGTTCGTCGCTGACGACCGCGGATGGCACGCCGACGATTTCGGGTACGACGGATGCCCCGGTCGGCACGACGGTCACCGCGCTCGTTACGGGCCAGACTCTGACCGCCACGGTTGTTTCCGGTGGTACCTGGTCGGTGACGGCCGCGGCTCTCGTCGAGGGCGAGCACACCGTGACGGTCTCCGTCACGGATGTAGCCGGCAATACCGGCACGGCGACGCAGCGTCTGACGCTGGATATGACTGCGCCGTCGCTGGTCATTACCGGTGGTTCGTCGCTGACAACCGCGGATGGCACGCCGACGATTTCGGGTACGACGGATGCCCCGGTCGGCACGACGGTCACCGTGGTGGTTGCGGGCCAAACGTTGACCGCCAGGGTTATTGCGGATGGATCTTGGTCGGTGATAGCCGCGGCCCTCGTCGAGGGCGGGCACACCGTCACTGTCTCCGTCACGGATGTTGCTGGCAATACCGGCACGGTGACGCAGCGTCTGACGCTGGATATAACTGCGCCGTCGCTGGTTATTACCGGTGGTTCAATGCTGACGACTGCGGATGGCACGCCGACGATTTCGGGTACGACGGATGCCCCGGTCGGCACGACGGTCACCGTGGTGGTTGCGGGCCAAACGCTGACCGCCACGGTTGTTTCCGGTGGTACTTGGTCTGTGACGGCCGCAACGCTGGTCGGGGGCGAGCACACCGTCACTGTATCGATCACGGATCTGGCGGGTAACAGCGGTAGCGCCACCCAGGCCTTGACGCACGATGCTGAGGCACCGACCGTGGTTTTTGCTGGTGGGGCAACGCAGACGACCAGCGATCGAACTCCGACTATTTGGGGCACGACCAACGCAGCGAATGACAGCGTCGTGACGCTGGATATCAATGGCACCACGGTTTCATCGACGGTGACGGCCGGTGCCTGGTCGGTGCTTGCGGACGGCCTCGGTGCCGATGGCACCTACCCAGTCGTCGTCACCATCGCAGTCGGCGGCCGCGTCGGCACGGGGAGTCAGACGATCACTCTGGACACGACGGCGCCGACGCTGGTCATTACCGGCGGGGCAGCGCTGACGACCGCCGATAGCACCCCGACCATCTCTGGAGCGACGGATGCTCCCGTCGGCACTTCGGTCACTGTGACCGTTACTGACACTATGGCCGTTACCGGTCAAACGCTGACCTCCACCGTTGTTGCGGGTGGTACTTGGTCGGTGATAGCCGCGGCCCTCGTCGAGGGCGGGCACACCGTCACTGTCTCCGTCACGGATCTTGCAGGCAATACCGGCACGGCCATCCAGACCATCAGGGTCGACACCACCAAACCCTCGCTGGCCATCATCGCGGGTTCCACGCTGATCAACGATTCCACGCCGACCATCTCGGGCACAACGGATGCCGCCAACGGCACCGTCGTCACCGTCACCGTGGCCGATCAGACCCTGTCCGCGACCGTTTCCGACGGCGCATGGTCGGTCACGGCCGGCGCACTCAGTGACGGCAATCACCTGGTTTCCGCTGTGGTCACGGACCCGGCGGGTAACAGCCAAACGGCAACGCAGGCATACTCCGTCGACACCGTCGCACCGATCGTGTCCATTTCCGGAGGGTCCGCACTCACCAACGCCGATACGACACCGACCATTTCGGGCACGTCCAATGCACCCGTCGGCACCGCGGTATCCGTTTCAGTGGGCACCCAGACGCTCGCCGCCACGGTCATCGCGGGGGGCACGTGGTCAGTGGCCGCCGGGGCGCTCGTCGAGGGCGATCACACCATCACGGCCTCGATCACGGATGCCGCCGGTAACACGGGTGTCGCTCTTCAGGTCTACACGGTGGTCGCGGCACCCGACGTGACTGTCATCGGGGGCGCGGCAGCAGCATCCAACGATCCAGCACCGACCTTCGTCGGTACCTCGACGGCTGCGGCCGGATCGGCAGTGACCGTGACGATCGATGGCCAGGTTCTTAGAACGACCGTGACGGCTGCCGGAACCTGGTCGGTCGAATCGGCCGAAATTTCTGCCGATGGTAATTTCACCGTCGACGTGACCGTGGTGGACCGCGTAACGAACCTCCCGGCAACGTCGACCCAGGTCTTCACGATCGACACGACCGCACCCGCGGTGGCCGTGACCGTGGCCCCGGCGGGTCGCACGCGCGACACCACGCCGACACTGTCGGGAACAACGGATGCCCCGGTCGGCGCGACCGTGTCGGTCACGGTGGCCGGACAGGTGTTGAGCGCTACGGTGCAGGTCGGTGGCGTCTGGACGGTTGAGCCCGGTGCGCTCGCCGACGGAAACGTAGACGTCGTCGTCACAGCCGAGGACACGTATGGAAATGCGCGCTCGGCCAGCCATAGTTTCGTGGTGGCCACGACGCCACCACAGAACACAACGCTCGAACAAACCGTTGAGGAGGGTGCACTGCAGTCACTCGCTGTCACTGGTGCCGATTTCGATCCGGGGGAGTCCGTTCAAGTGTGGATTCATTCCACACCCGTGCTGCTGTCAACCGTCACAGCTGATGCCAACGGCAACATCGTGACCAGCGTCATCGTTCCCGAGGCGACAGCGGCCGGTCTGCACCACATCGTGATGATCGGCGTGACTTCTTCGACCGCACAGCTGGCGTCGGAGACCATTACCGTCATCAACTCGGGCACCAAGAATGCCAGCGTTGCAGCGGTCGCCCCGGTGATGACCGAACTCGCCCGCTCGGGATTTGAAGCGCCAGGGATCGGCGGCGCGGCATTCCTGCTGCTGCTGGCCGGTGTTCTCCTGCTGATCCTGCGACGGGACATTCGCAAAAACTCACCACCGCATCAATCCGTAAGAACGCCGGAATAACCGGAAATCTTCGACCGCGCGCGCGCCCGCCCGCCACACTGTTAGAATTTTGCAAGCGAAGGGGAGTATCCCTCTGGGCCCGATCGGGTTCTATGTCGCGATCGTCAATACGGGCCGCGCTGTCGGGGCCCCGGTCGCGGTGGTATCGATTGGTTCCGGTTGGGTCCTATTGGTGCGGGAGAGACTTTCGGGTTCCGTAACACCCGACTCCCGTTATTTCTTGAAAGGCCCCCGTGGAACTCGCTCTCCCTCTCTGGTTCGAGGCTGGATCACTGGTCGTTCTGACCCTGATTCTCGTCGCCGACCTGCTCATCGTCTACAAACGCCCGCACGTGCCGAGCATGCGCGAGGCTGGCCTGTGGGTGGCGTTCTATGTGACCCTGGCGCTGATCTTCGCACTGCTCATGCTGCTGCTCGGTGACGCCGAGCATGCCGGGCAGTTTCTCGCCGGCTGGCTCACCGAGTACAGCCTGTCGATCGACAACCTCTTCGTCTTCGTGATCATCATGGCGCGGTTCTCGGTACCGCGAAAATACCAGCAAGAAGTGCTGATGGTGGGCATCATCATCGCCCTCGTGCTGCGCGGAATCTTCATTCTCGCCGGCGCCCAGCTGATCGAAAGCTACGCCTGGATCTTCTACATCTTCGGGGCGTTCCTCTTCTACACCGCCGTCAAGCAGGCGTTCTCCAACGAGGAAGAAACCGAGGACAAAGAGAACGCGGTCATCCGGCTGCTGCGTCATCGAATCCGTATCTCGTCAGAATTCGACGGTTCCAAGGTGCGAACCCGAATCGATGGCAAAAAGGTCTTCACCCCGATGCTGATCGTGTTCATCGCGATCGGCACCACCGACCTCATCTTCGCCCTTGACTCGATTCCGGCGATCTTTGGCATCACCCAGAGCCCCTTCATCGTGTTCACGGCCAACATCTTCGCTCTCATGGGCCTGCGCCAGTTGTACTTCCTGCTCGGCGGACTGCTCGAACGGCTCGAATACCTCAAGTACGGCATCGCGGTCATCCTTGCTTTCATCGGCGTCAAGCTCGTGCTGCACGCAATGCACACCAACGAAGTAATCTTCATCAACGGCGGCGAAAACATCGAGTGGGCCCCGGAGATCGACACCTGGACGTCGCTCGGCGTGATCATCGGTAGCATGGCCGTGGCCACCATCGCGAGCCTGATCAAGGCGCGTCACGATGCCAAGAAGCGTGGTCACACGCTGGCCGAGGAGATTTCGGCGACCGGCAAGGAATGACCAATAGAGGCCGGGCACCGGCGAACGGAGGGTTCTTATGACTCTGAACCAGCAGAGCACGATTGAACTCTCCACCGCCACCGCCCGCCTCTTTTTCAGCGCACGCACCGACGTCGGCAGCGTGCGCACGGTGAATGAAGACAGCCTTCTGGCACAGTCACCGGTCTTTCTGGTCGCCGATGGTATGGGCGGACACGCGCAGGGTGAGGTCGCCAGCCAGACCGTGTTGCGGGTGTTCGACGAGCACATCGCGCGCGATCTGCCGTCAACTCCGGAGCGCATACTCGACGCCATCCACTCCTCGAACGACGCCGTGCGCGATCTCAGCGCAGCCGACGACTACGGCACCGCAGTGTCGGGCACGACCCTTGCCGGCATCGCTTTCGTCGACGCCGGCGATGACGTCGGCTATCACTGGATGGCTTTCAACGTCGGCGATTCCCGCGTCTACACCTGGACCGACGGGGTTCTGAGCCAGCTGTCAGTCGACCATTCCGCGGTGCAGGAAATGCTGGACGCCGGACTGATCTCCACCGAGGACGCTGAGAAGCATCCAGAGCGCAACGTCATCACCCGCGCGATCGGCGCTGACGAATTCGTCGATGCCGACGTTTGGCTGCTGCCGGCCCTGGGGGAGCAGTCCTTTCTGATCTGCTCCGACGGGCTGACCAAGGAACTCGACGACGCGGCGATCGCGCGGGTCCTGGCCATGGACATCCGCTTGGATGGGCACGGGCGCAGCGTCGCCGACATTCTCGTCGCTGAGGCCATCGAGCATGGCGGGCGTGACAACGTGAGCGTCGTCTACGTGGAGTCGGCGTTCGACTGACCGCTGGCGAGGCCGACGGCTGGACGAGGTGTTACCCTGAATCCGTGGTGAGCCGACTTCTTCTGTGCCGCGACGAGTCCCTGTCCTGAGGCCTCCCTCGTCGCGGAGTTCGGCGTGGCTGCCATCGATTCGTGAGGAAGACGCTCAAAATGACCAACGTAATACCCACTTCGGAACAACATTCCAGCACCGGCCTGCGCACGCTGGCTGAAAAGGTCTGGGACAAGCACCTCGTCAGCAAGGGCGAGAACGGCACGCCAGACCTCATTTACATCGACCTGCACCTGCTGCACGAGGTCACCAGCCCCCAGGCCTTCGACGGTCTACGCCTGGCCAATCGACCGCTGCGCCGTCCTGATCTGACCATCGCGACCGAAGACCACAACACGCCGACGCTGGCCATCGACAAGCCCATTGTCGACCTGACCAGCCGCACCCAGATCGAGACCCTGCGTCGCAACTGCGCCGAATACGGTGTGCGCCTGCACTCGCTCGGTGACATCGAGCAGGGCATCGTGCACGTCGTCGGCCCGCAGCTCGGCCTGACCCAGCCCGGCATCACCGTGGTCTGCGGTGACTCGCACACCTCCACCCACGGCGCCTTCGGCGCCATGGCGCTCGGCATCGGCACGAGCGAGGTCGAGCACGTCATGGCCACCCAGACACTGCCGCTGAACCCGTTCAAGACCATGGCCATCACGGTCAACGGCGCCCTGCGCACCGGGGTCACCGCGAAGGACATCATCCTCGCCGTGATCGCCAAAATCGGCACCGGCGGGGGAGCCGGCTACGTGCTCGAATATCGTGGTGAGGCCATTCGCGCCCTGTCCATGGAGGGGCGCATGACCATCTGCAACATGTCGATCGAGGCCGGCGCCCGCGCCGGCATGGTGGCCCCCGACCAGGTCACCTACGACTACCTCGAAGGGCGTGCCCACGCGCCCCGTGGCGCCGACTGGGATGCTGCCGTCGCCTACTGGCAGACCCTGGCCACCGATGAGGGCGCCAGCTTCGACGCCGAGGTCATCATCGACGCCAACGAGCTCGAACCGTTCGTCACCTGGGGCACCAACCCCGGCCAGGGCGTGTCCCTGAGCGGATCCGTTCCGAACCCCGCCGACATCATCGACGCCAACGAGCGCTCGGCCGCCGAGCGGGCCCTGGAATATATGGACCTCGCGGCCGGCACTCCGATGAAGGACATTCGGGTCGACACCGTTTTTCTCGGTTCCTGCACGAACAGCCGGGTCGAAGACCTGCGCGCCGCCGCCGAGATCATCAAGGGCAAGACCAAGGCCGAGGGACTGCGCATGATGGTCGTCCCTGGCTCCGCCCGGGTGCGCATCGAGGCCGAAGCCGAGGGGCTCGACAAGATCTTCCTCGATTTCGGCGCCGAATGGCGGTTCGCCGGCTGTTCGATGTGCCTCGGAATGAATCCCGACCAGCTCGAACCCGGAGAGCGCTGCGCCTCGACCAGCAACCGAAACTTTGAGGGACGACAGGGCAAGGGCGGGCGTACCCACTTGGTGTCCCCGCTCGTCGCAGCCGCCACGGCCATTCGCGGCACGCTCTCGAGCCCGTGGGACCTCGTTCAGGATGGAGACTAAGTAGCATGCAGAAATTCACCACCGTCACCGGCATCGCGGTGCCGCTTCGCCGTTCCAACGTCGACACCGACCAGATCATCCCGGCCGTGCACCTCAAGCGCGTCACGCGCACCGGCTTTGAAGACGCGCTCTTCGCGGCCTGGCGCCTCGACCCCGACTTCGTCATCAATAAGAAGGAATACCAGGGCGGTCGCGTGCTCATCGCCGGAGCCGACTTCGGCATCGGCTCTTCACGCGAACACGCCGTCTGGGCCCTGCGCGACTACGGCTTCGACGTCGTGCTCAGCCCCCGATTCGGCGACATCTTTCGCGGCAACTCCGGCAAGCAGGGCCTGCTCGCCGGCCAGATCAGCGAAGCGGATGCAGAAACCCTGTGGAACCTGATCGAGAGCGACCCGGGCGTTGAGTTGACCGTGGATCTGGTGAGTAAAACAGTGCGTGTCGGGGATCTGACCGTGAATTTCGAAATCGACGATTACACTAGATGGCGGCTGCTCGAAGGTCTCGATGACATCGGCCTGACCCTGCGTGACGAAGCGCGGATCAATGAATTCGAAGCGACGCGAGAGCCGTGGTTGCCCCGAACCCTTCCCGCGCTGTCGCCGGAATCAATCTCCAAGTAACACGAAGACAGGTATTTTGTGAGCACTCTCAGCGAAGCCCGACGTGATCAAGAGGCGAAGAATTTGAATGACGCCAGGCAGCACGACGACGCGAACGAACGCGGGAGTGCCCAGAACCACGGGGCAGCTGTTGGCCTCACCGCCGACAAGATCACCATCCGCGGCGGTATTCCGCTGGTCGGCCGCATCGAGGTGAAGGGGGCGAAGAACCTCGTCACCAAGGCCATGGTCGCCGCGCTGCTCGGTGAAACCCCGAGCGTGCTCAAGGACGTTCCGAACATCAGCGATGTTCGGATCGTTCGGGGCCTGCTCGAGGTGCACGGCGTCAAGGTGACCGAGGGCGCCGAACCGGGCGACCTCATCCTCGACCCGGTCGACGTGGAGAGCGCGCACTTCGCCGCGATCGATGCGCACGCCGGCTCGAGCCGCATCCCGATCCTGTTCTGCGGACCGCTGCTGCACCGACTGGGCGAGGCGTTCATCCCTGACCTCGGCGGTTGCCGCATCGGCGACCGACCGATCGACTTTCACCTCGAGGTGCTGCGCAAGTTTGGTGCCGTCGTCGAGAAACAGCCCAACGGCATCCGCATGTCGGCACCAAACGGTCTCAAGGGTGCCAAGCTCGAACTGCCGTACCCGAGCGTTGGGGCCACAGAGCAGGTGCTGCTGACCGCGGTGCGTGCCGACGGCATCACCGAACTCAAGGGCGCGGCAATCGAGCCCGAGATCATGGATCTCATCAATATTTTGCAGAAGATGGGTGCCATCATCACGGTCGACACCGACCGGGTGATTCGCATCGAGGGCGTGGACCGCCTCATGGGCTACAACCACCGCGCACTGTTCGACCGCAACGAGGCCGCCAGCTGGGCTGCTGCCGCCCTCGCCACCGACGGTGACATCTTCGTCGGCGGCGCCCGCCAGCCCGAAATGATCACCTTCCTCAACGTCTTCCGCAAGGTCGGTGGTGCTTTCGACATCTGCGACGACGGCATCCGCTTTTATCACCCGGGCGGCGACCTGAAGCCTGTCATCATCGAAACGGATGTTCACCCCGGCTTCATGACGGACTGGCAGCAGCCGCTCGTCATCGCCCTCACCAAGGCACACGGCACGTCGATCGTGCACGAGACCGTTTACGAGCAAAGGTTCGGCTTCGTTGACGCCCTCGTGGAAATGGGCGCGACCATTCAGATTCACAAGGAATGCCTCGGCGGCCACCCCTGCCGGTTCGGGCAGCGCAACTTCAACCACTCGGCCGTCATCACCGGCCCGACCAAACTGCACGGCGCTGACATCGTTGTGCCCGACCTGCGCGGCGGCTTCAGCCACCTGATCGCGGCACTCAGCGCCGAGGGCACCAGTACGGTCAGCAACGTGGGAATCATCAGCCGAGGCTACGAGAACTTCATCGGCAAGCTGCGGCTTTTGGGGGCGGACTTCGATCTCGAAGGATAATAGGCGCGTGCCTGAAAATAAAGACGTGCCAGCATCCCCCGAGTCAGCCGAGTCGCCTACCCGAATCCGTTCGGAAAAGAGCCGGCCCTCGGCGTTCTGGATTCTCGCCGGGCTGATCCTGCCAGTGATGAACCTCGCGGCCCGGTACGAGATCGTCGACGCCCACAAGTTCCCGCGCAGTGGTGCGTTCGTCTTCTCGCCCAACCACTACAGCGAGATCGACCCCGTGGTCATGGGCGTCGTGGCCTGGAAGCTGGGGCGGCTGCCGCGGTTTCTGGCGAAGGCATCCGTTTTCAAGATTCCGGTCATCGGCTGGGTTCTGACCAAATCTGGCCAGATTCCGGTGCAGCGCGGCGGATCGGTGCGCGGCAGTGAACCGGTCAAGGCCGCCCAGCGCCTGGTCGAAAAGGGCCAGATCGTGGTCGTCTACCCGGAAGGCTCGCTCACCCGCGACCCCGACTTGTGGCCGATGCGGGGCAAGACCGGAGCAGTGCGCATCGCGCTCGAGCAGGGAATTCCGATCGTGCCGGCCGCCCACTGGGGCACCCAGAAGTTGATGCCGCGGTATTCCAAGAAGATCAGCCTGTTTCCGCGCAAGACCATTCGGGTGAAAATTGGCGACCCGCTCGACCTCGCCCAGTTTCGGGGGCGCAGCCTCGATACCGCCACGCTCAACGAGGCGACGGCAGTCGTGATGGTCGCCATCACTGCGTTGCTCGAAGACCTGCGCGGCGAAAAGGCTCCGGTCAAGCGCTGGAACCCGTCGGAGCACAACCAGAAAGAGACCGGCCGTTTTGAAGCCTAGAACCCCCCAGCTGCCCAAGATCCAACCAGGCACCCGGGTGGCCGTTCTCGGCGCCGGTAGTTGGGGAACCACCTTCGCCAAAATTCTGACGGATGGCGGGGCCGACGTCGTTCTGTGGGCCCGCCGCCCCGAGTTGGCCCGGGAAATCTCCGAAGCCCGCCGCAACAGCGACTACCTGCCCGGCGTGAACCTACCGTTGGGCCTGCGCGCCACGAGCCGCCTCGACCTGGCACTGGCCGGCGCTGAAATGGTCTTCGTCTCCGTGCCCAGCCAGTCCCTGCGGGAGAACCTCAAGCAGGTCGAACCGTACCTGGCCGCGAACGCGATCGTCATCTCGCTCATGAAGGGCGTCGAGCGCTCCACCGGCATGCGCATGAGCACGGTGATCGAAGAGGTGCTGAGCATCGACCCCGCTCGCATTGCCGCGATCAGCGGGCCGAACCTGGCGCTCGAAATCGCCAAGGAGCAGCCCACGGGGGCTGTCGTCTCCTCGGTGAGCCTGGAAACCGCGCAGGCCGTGGCCAAACTGGCCACCAACCGCTATTTTCGTTCGTACATCAACACCGACGTCATCGGCACCGAATTCGGCGGCGTGCTGAAGAACCTCATTGCGGTTGCCATCGGCATCGTCGACGGTGTCGGCTTTGGCGAAAACACCAAGGCCTCGATCATCACCCGTGGTCTGGTCGAAATGACGGACTTCGCTGTGGCCTATGGCGCCCAGCCCGAAACGCTGGCCGGTCTGGCCGGCCTCGGTGACCTCATCGCCACCTGCCAGTCGCCGCTGTCGCGCAACAACACGGCCGGGCGACTGCTCGGCCAGGGTTACAGCATCAACGACGTCGTCAAGCAGATGCAGCAGACCACCGAAGGCCTCGCCTCGGTGAAGCCCGTTCTCGAACTTGCCCGCGCCAAGGGCGTCGACATGCCCATCGTCGAACAGGTACGCCAGGTGCTCGACGGCACACTCAATCCCCGCGACATTGCGCCGCACCTCACAACAGACTCCGGCGAACCGCAGGGCGAAAGGACACTTGACGATGGACAAGCTCACGGTGGTGCTTCTCTTTGGAGGGCGTTCCAGCGAACACTCGATCAGCTGCGCCACGGCGGGCGGAGTGCTGGCAGCCCTCGACCCTGATCGCTACACGGTCATTCCGGTGGGAATCACCCGTGACGGTGCGTTTGTGTTGGAAGACAACGACCCAGCCAAGTTCGCCCTGAACGCGTCCGCGTTGCCCGTTGTCGCCGACAACGGAACGCGGGTGCGCTGGCCGGAGAGCGCAGCGAGCCGGGAACTGACCGTCGTCGACGCGTCGGGTGTGCGCTCGCTCGGCACCGTCGACCTCATATTCCCGATCTTGCATGGACCGTTTGGCGAAGACGGAACCATCCAAGGCATGCTCGATCTGCTCGGCCTGCCGTATGTCGGCTCGGGAGTGCTCGCATCCGCTTTGGGTATGGACAAACACTTTGCCAAGACCGTGTTCCAGCAAGCGGCACTACCGGTAGCGCCGTGGCGCACCCTGACAGCGGATGACTGGGCGCAGGCCCCCGGAACCGCCTACGCCGCCCTCGAGCACTTGGGTCTGCCCGCGTTCGTCAAGCCGGCGCGCGCGGGTTCCAGCGTCGGCGTCAGCCGGGTGTCGACGCCCGAGCAACTGGCCGAGGCCATGACGGTGGGGCTCGCCGAGGACAACAAGGTCTTGATCGAATCCGGGCTCATCGGCCGGGAACTCGAAATTGCCGTGCTGCAGGGACGCCCGGGGGAGCCGACCCGCGCCTCCGTGGCCGGCGAGGTCGTCGTGACCGGCCGTGACTTCTACGACTTCGCCGCGAAATACCTCGACGCACCGGGGGTCGACCTGGTCTGCCCCGCTCTCTTGTCGGACGAGGAGCTGGCAGAGGTGCAACAGCTGGCGATTCGGGCGTTCGAAGCCATCGGCGGCGCCGGCCTGGCCCGGGTGGACTTCTTTCTCACGCAGGCCGGCTGGGTGATCAACGAGATCAACACCATGCCCGGCTTCACGAGCATCTCGATGTTCCCGAGCTGCTGGCTCGCCAGCGGCTACACCTACCCCGAGCTGGTCGACGAACTCATCGCGGTGGCCATCGCCCACGCCCGCCACGGTTCCTGACCCGATCGCCACCAGCGGTCTCGTAAGACCGGACTACGGCGCGGTCGTCGCCCCGTCGGTGGGCAGCTGCACGTCTTCGGCGCCGACACAGGCCCCGGCCGCCGGAACATACCCGACCGCATTGGCCACGTCGACCAGCGCCGTTGAGCCGCTCACCGCTTCGGAATCGATGACGACCTCGATGGCCGGGTCGCGCCCGTAGGTCGTGTACCGGTAGGTCGGGGCGTCGGAGTCATCTTCGATCCAGTCGATGCCGTTGATGTTCAGGCAGGGCAGCGTCGTCGGCGCAGGCACCGGAACACCGCAGTGCAGCAGCACCGCGGCTGGGTCTCCCCAGGCCCCTGTCCCCTGGGCGTTCGTCTCCCGCGAGCGCTCGTCGGCGACGGTGGACGGCAGGTGCACGATTACGTCGGCGCAGGCCACATTGGTGGCATCGGCGGCCGGGGTCAGCGGCACGGCGGCGGCGCAGCCCGCCAGCAGCAGTGAGCCCGCGAGCACGGTGACGACGGCGATGGAACGACGGGGAGCGAAGCGCGGGAGCAGGAATGGGTGAGACATCGTATTCAGGCTACCGTTTCTTACATGACAACCGCTGCGGATGCCCCGCGTTCAGCCCCGCATACCGCCACCACCGAAACGCTCGCCGACCTGAGCGAAGGCGCCGTACTCGGCCGAATCTTTCCCCGGCTGCCGACCGCAGCCGCGCAGCTGCTTGGCCCGGGGGACGACGCAGCAGTCGTCTCCGCTCCCGACGGACGCTTCGTGGTGACGACCGACATGATGATTCAAGGTCCGGATTTTCGTCTGGCCTGGTCCACGCCGCACGACCTCGGTTGGAAGGCCGCGGCCACCAACCTCTCCGACGTGGCAGCGATGGGAGCCCGCCCGACCGCCCTCGTCGTAGCCATTGCCGCACCGCCGTCGACGCCCGTGGTGGTGCTCGAGGGCATCGCCGACGGGCTGCGGGACTGTTGTGAGGCACTCGCGCCCGGCTGCGGGGTGGTCGGCGGCGACCTGTCCGCGTCGGACGCCCTCACGCTGGCTGTGACGGCCTTCGGTGACCTGGAGGGCCGCGCGCCCGTATTGCGCTCGGGCGCGCGCCCCGGCGACGTTGTGGCGCACTCCGGGCTGCTCGGTGACGCCGGTCGCGGTCTCGAACTGCTGTTTCGCCTGGGCGTCGACGCTAACGGAGTGCCCAACCTTGACCGCGCCAACGCGCTCAAACTCTCGCACCCGACCGAAGTGGCAGCCCAGCTCACCCCCGTGCCGCCGATTGCGAGCGGACCGATTGCAGCCCTCGCCGGCGCCACCGCCATGCTCGACGTCTCCGATGGGCTCGCCATCGACGCCGGACGCATTGCGCGTGCCAGCGGAGTGGGCATCGATTTTGACTCCGCGAGCCTGGGCGACCGCATCGAGGTCGCTCTTGGCGGCGGCGAAGACCACGGGCTGCTGGCAACTTTCCCGCCCGACGCCGTTCTGCCGGCGGGCTTTCGGAGCCTCGGAATGGTTGTGGCGGCATCCGCTTCGCACGCGGGCATGATCACCGTCGACGGTGCCCCGCACGATCAGGGCGGCTGGGACCCCTATCGCGGCTGGGACGGCGCGGCGGGCTAATTCAGTTCCGGTGGAGAGGCGTACCAGACGGTCGTGTCGCCGTAGTCCTTGCGGCGATCGAGCTTGAGCCCGGGGCCCCATTCCGGCTCGGGTGAGCGGGAACTGCGCTCCAGCACCACGAGCGCGTCGTCGGCCAGCAGTGGGGCCAACGCACTCAGATTGTGCCCGAGCTCAACCTCGGTGAGGTCGTAGGGCGGGTCGATGAAGACGACATCGAAGCCGTCCTTGGTGGCCGCCAGGAACGACTGCACCGCCTGTGACGACACCGCAATCTTCAGTTCTGCACCTTTCGGGGCTGACCGCTGCACGGCCTCGCCGTTCTTGCGGCACATGGCCGCCGCGCCGTAACTGTTCTCGACCAGCGTCACCACTCGCGCTCCGCGGCTCGCTGCTTCGAGTCCCAGAGCGCCCGATCCGGCATACAGGTCGAGAACGCGCATGCCGTGCAGGGCATCAAGTGAGTCGAGTGCCGAGAAGATGGCCTCGCGCACCCGGTCGCTGGTCGGCCGGGTGCCCGATTTCGGAACCGCCAAAGTCAGGGAGCCGGCAAACCCGGAAATAATTCGCGTCATAACGTATCGAGCCTAGCTGCCCTGTCAGAGGCCCGGTTTACGATGGAACCATGACCGGTTCGAGCGCTGCCAGTGGCCCCGAATTCAATGGTGGTTCCCTGCCGGCACCCCGGCTGCAGCCTCTCACCCCCGATAGCAGCCTGACGAGTGCCCTCGGCGCACTCAAGGCGAAAGCACTCCTGAAGGCGTTCGGTTTTCAGACCGTCAACGACTTGCTCAGCCACTACCCGCGCGACTACGCCGACCGCGAGGTGCTCCGACCGCTGAATCAACTCACCCCCGGCGCCAACATCACGGTCATCGCCGACATTGTGTCAGTGCGAGAAAAGCGCATGTCATCGCGGCCCGGCACGATCGTTGAGGTGGTCATTTCCGACGGAGGTGGGGAGTTCCTGCTCACGTTCTTCGGCAAGAGCAGCCAGCAGTGGCGTCTCGATCAATTGCGCCCAGGGCTGCGTGGCAGTTTTTCCGGCAAGGTGACCACCTTTCAAAACCGGAGTCAGCTGGCGAACCCGTCGTACAAGACCTTTGAAAGCGAAGAAGAAGAGGCTCGCGATAACCCGGCGGTGCGGCTTCGCCACAAGCCGCTCATCCCCATTTACGCGGCAACGGCCGCAGAGACCAGCTGGAACCTACAGACCATGATCGACCAGGTGCTGCAACGCGTGGGCAACCTGCCCGACCCGGTTCCCCAGGACATGCGGATCGAACACGGCCTGCTCAACCACACCCAGGCCATCCGCTGGATTCACAGCCCCGACAATCCGAAGCAATGGAAGGCCGCGGAGGAGACGTTGCGGTTCACCGAGGCCTGGGTGCTGCAGTGCGCGCTCATGCAGCGGCACAGTCTCGCGCGGGAGCGCCGAACCCGGCCGCGAGTACCCACCCCTGGCGGGTACCTCGAACGCTTTGACGCGACCCTGCCGTTCGTACTGACGGTCGACCAGGAGATCTGTGCGGCCGAGATCGCCAGCGACATGGCCCGGTCTGGCCCCATGAACCGGTTGCTGCAGGGCGAGGTCGGTTCGGGCAAGACTGTTGTCGCCCTGCGGGCCATGCTCGCCGTAGCCGACAGCGGAGGCCAGACGGCGCTGCTGGCACCCACCGAAGTGCTGGCTGCGCAGCATCTGCGGTCGATCACCACGCTTCTCGGCCCCGATCTCGCGGCCGAACTCATGCCGACACTACTGACCGGCAAGCTGCCGGTCGCCCAGAAGCGCAAGGCACTGCTGCGCACGGTGTCGGGTCAGTCGCGCATCGTGATCGGCACCCACGCGCTGCTCAGCGATACCGTAACGTTCTTCGATCTCGGTTTGATCGTCATCGACGAACAGCACCGGTTCGGCGTCGACCAGCGTGAAACCCTGCGGTTGAAGGGCGCGCAGCCACCGCACGTGCTGGTCATGACGGCCACGCCCATTCCGCGCACGATCGCGATGACAGTGTTCGGCGACCTCGACGTGAGTACCATTCGCATGCTGCCGTCGGGGCGCCAAGGGATTCGCAGTGTCGTGGTGCCCATGGGCGAGAACGGAGCCCTGTTTGGGCGGGTCTGGGCGAGCCTGGCGCAGGAGCTCGCGCTCGGGCGTCAGGGCTTCGTTGTCTGTCCGGCGATTTCTCCGGCAGAAATTGAGGAAGTCCCCGCTGACCTGGTCGGAATCGAACCGTCGCACGGAGAGAAAGCCGGCCCCCTGTTCAACGTGGAAGAGGTTCTCGAAGGCATGCACGGCGTACCGACGCTCGCCCCCTATCGTCTGGAGGCCCTGCACGGGCGCATGACGAGCGACGAGAAAGACCGCATCATGCGGTCGTTCGCCGCCGGCGAGATCGATGTTCTCGTGGCCACGACCGTTATCGAGGTGGGTGTCGACGTGCCGAACGCCTCGGCCATGGTGGTGCTCGACGCGGATCGCTTCGGTGTCTCCCAGTTGCACCAGTTGCGCGGCCGCGTCGGGCGCGGGTCCGTGCCAGGCCTCTGCCTTCTGGTCACCAATTCCCGGGCCGGGTCTCCGGCCCGCCAGCGCATCGGCGATGTCGCCGCGACGCTCGATGGTTTCGTACTCGCCGAACTCGACCTCGCCCTGCGCCGAGAGGGCAACGTGCTCGGCGATCTGCAATCGGGTGACGGCTCGAAACTGCGTTTTCTTCGGGTGGCGGTCGACGGCGACCTGATCGCCGAGGTGCGACGTGCGGCCTTCCACTTGGTGACGGGCGATCCGGGCATCCGCACCAATGAGGCTCTGCGCAATGCGATCGCGCGCCGCCTGAACGATTCCGAACGCAGCTGGCTCAACAAAGGCTGATTATGTCCACGCCAAGCGGATGCATCGGGCAGCGTTCCGTCAGCGTCTGGCAGTAGGGTGTGATCATGCGCAGGATCGCCGTTGTCCCTGGATCATTTGACCCCGTCACACTGGGCCACTTGGACGTGATCGATCGCGCGGCCGGCCTGTTCGACGAGCTCCATGTGCTCGTGGTGCACAACCCCGACAAATCGGCCCTGTTGCCGATCAGCCAGCGAGTGTCGCTGCTGGAACAGGCCATCAAAGAAGCCGGGCTTCCGACCAATATCGTGGTCGCCAGCTGGAGCATGGGGCTGCTCGTCGACTACTGCATGGATGTCGGTGCGAGCGTTCTGGTGAAGGGCATCCGTTCGCAGGTTGACGTGGCCTACGAGACTCCCATGGCGATCGTGAATCGCAATCTGGCCGCGGTAGAAACGGTCTTTCTGCTGCCCGACCCGGCCAACGCCCATGTCTCCAGCTCCCTGGTACGCCAGGTGGCCGGTCTCGGCGGCGATGTCTCGCCCTACGTGCCACGGGCCGTAGCGGAATATCTGGAGCGTTCGCGGGTATGAACCTCAAACCGACTCGCTCCTCCACCGATTCAAGCAGGGCGGAACTGGCGTCGGTTCCGTCGAATGACGCTGACACAACCGTTGACCTCGGGGAACTGCAAGAAGCCGGACGCGGGATCATGCGCAACGTTGAGACGGTTATTGATGGCAAGCACGAGGCTGTGCAGATCGCCCTGACCGTTCTGCTGGCCGAAGGGCACCTCCTGATCGAGGATGTGCCCGGTGTCGGCAAGACCATGCTCGCCAAGGCCCTCGCCCGTTCCGTGGATTGCACGGTCGGGCGCATTCAATTCACCCCGGACCTGCTGCCCTCCGATGTGACCGGGGTGTCGGTGTTCAATCAGGCCGAGCGTCGGTTCGAGTTCAAACCGGGCCCGGTCTTCGCCAACATCGTCATCGGTGACGAGATCAACCGGGCGAGTCCGAAAACCCAGTCGGCGCTGCTGGAATCCATGGAGGAACGCCAGGTCACCGTCGACGGCGTCACGTACCCGCTCGCCCTGCCGTTCACCGTCATCGCCACCCAGAACCCGATCGAGATGGAGGGAACGTACGCCCTTCCGGAAGCGCAGCGGGACCGGTTCATGGCCCGCATCTCCATGGGATATCCCGACCCCGACTCTGAGCTCGCGATGCTCGACTCGCGCGACACGAACAGCCCACTCGCACTGATCTCTGCCGTGGTGTCGGGGGAGACCCTGCGCGACATGATGCTCACGGCGCGAGGCGTCTTCGCCTCTGGTGCGGTCAAGGAATACGCGGTCAATCTCGTGCGGGCCACCCGCGACGACCGGGACCTGCGCCTCGGCGCCAGCCCGCGCGCGACCCTGCAACTCATCCGTGCCGCGAAGGCCCAGGCGGCGTTGAACGGTCGGGACTACGTGCTGCCCGACGACATCGACTCGCTCGCCGTGGCTGTTCTCGGCCATCGGCTGGTCCCCACCAGTCGGGCGCTCGGCCACCACCACCAGGACAGCGGTCCGGTGATCGACGATATCGTGCGTCGAATCCTCGCTGATACGCCGGTGCCAATCGGTGTCGCGGCATCCGCTCTGTCCCGATCGGTGCCGCAGGTGCGTGCCGTTGGATCTACCGGAGCGTCGTAGTCATGGCACGCGGGGTGAGAGATTCCGGGCTGGTCACTGCCGACTGGTACACGCGGCTGGCAGCCCGATTCGCCACGCGTCTCACCCTGCGCGGCTGGGTTATTCTGGCCGCCGGAGTCGTGCTGTTCGCCAACGCGGTGCTGGTCAACAGCCGCGACATGCTATTCGTGGCCAGCCTGATGATCGTGGCTCCGCTCGTCGCCGCCGGTTACGTTTCGCTCCGCCCGGCCCGGGTCGAGGTCACCAGGGTCTTTCGGCCGCCGATCGTGCCGGTCGGCGGTGAGAGTGTGGTTTCGCTGCAGCTGAGCAACCTCTCGGCGACACCGCTCAGCGGCGCCTGGTGGGCTGACACCCCGTCGCCCGGCGTGGAGGCGCCGCCGGCGGCTATCCTTCCCCTCGTGAGTCGGAACGGCGCAACCGGAGCGACTGTGCGTCTGGAATACACTGTCGTGCCGCGCCATCGCGGCGTCTACGACGTCGGTCCGCTCCGCGTGTCACGCCAGGACCCATTTGGCTTCGCGCGCAGCGACCGAACTGCCGGCTCTCCCCACGACCTGATCGTGACGCCGCGCGTGACGCCGCTACCGGGCAACGGCCTTGCCCAGTCCAGCAACGATGGGTCTATTCGCGAGCTGGTGCGCCAGGCCACCCCCACCTCCGACGAACTCATCGCCCGCGAATACCGCCCTGGGGATGCGCTGCGTCGCGTCAACTGGCCGGCCACCGCCCGGCACGGCGAAATCATGGTGCGGCAGGAGGAGCAGCGCAGCAATCCGGAGGCCCGGATCGTGCTCGATACGACCCTGGCCGGCGCGGCGGGGCTCGGCGCCGGGCATCTTCCACCGCATCTCGGGGCCGGATTTGAACTCGAGATCGAGCTGGCAGCATCCGTTGGTGTGCACCTGCTCGACGCCGGTTACCGGGTCGAGGTGATCGAGCTGGGTGCCAGCCAGTTGCTGCCGGGCGACCAGCAGACCCTGGGCGGGCTGCACGGCGACGTGCCAGCGACTTTTCGGGCCCCCGGCGGTGATCGCGCCCTGCTGGAAGCCCTGGCCAGTGTGGTTCCGGTGCCGTGGCCGACCCGCAGCGCTCGCCTCGCCGCAGAGCGCCGGGTGCCGCTGCGTGCAGCCCTGCGGGGCGCGCAGCCAGCGCTTCCGACATTCGCGCTGCTCGTGAGCGTGTCCGAAGCGGATGTCGACGATCTCGTTGCCCTCGCGCGACACTGTGAACCCGCCGTCGCGTTGGTGCAACGAACGGTCGGGGCGCCGGCCCGCGGACGTCTGCAGGCCGCGGGGTGGCGCTGCGTGGAGCTGGCCACGGCCGAGAACCTGGAAGACGTCTGGAACGACGTGAGCGGGGAGCGAGGAGCCAGCCATGACTAGCCTGGTCGCTCAGGAGGCGCCGGCCGCAGATTCCCCGCCGCCGGCACGCCAGGTGAGCCCGCCTCGGGCGCACCGCCGTCGGCGCGGCGAGCGAGTTGCCGCGCTCTGGCCGCTCGCCCTCAGTTTGCTTTTCTTGCTGCTCAGCTCCTGTGCGGCGCTCGCGCCCCTGCTGCGCGGCAACGCCTGGTGGTGGGTCTGTGCGGCGGTTGGATCCGTCGTGCTGCTCAGCGCGGCTGTGTTTCGTCGGTTCGGGCTGCCGCGCCCGATCGCTCCGGTGGCGAGCGGCGCGGTTCTGGTCGGCACGATGACGCTCCTGTTCGGCGGTGGAACCGGCCTGTTCTGGATCATTCCGACGCCGCAAACCATTGGCCTGTTCAGCGGTCTGATCGACTCCGGCGGGGCCTCGATCGCCCAGCAGAGCACGCCGGCCGAGGTGACCCTCGGCATCCTCTTTCTGCTCGCCGGCGGCACGGGGCTGATCGCGGTTCTCATGGACCTGCTCGCGGTGACGCTGCGCTGGCCCGCCCTTGCCGCAGCCGGCGCACTCGTGCCGCTCCTCGTGCCGGGATTCATCATCGACAACGGGACCGACGTCGCCGTGCTCGTGGTGACGGCGGCCGCTTTTCTGCTGGTGCTGCGGGTCGATGTGTCGGCGCGTCGCGCACGGGAAGCAGTGCGTCTGGCGGCCGGACCGGGCGAGCCACGTGTGTACCGGCCAGAGCGGGCGCGCGGGCGCGGCCGGATCGGCGGCACATTCGTGCTGGGATCCGTGACCATCGTGGCTGCTCTGATTCTCAGCACGCTTGCCCCCGCATTGACGTCCGGGGGACTCGTGACGGCAAGGCCTGGTGGTTTACTGTTCGGCAGCGGCGTGAGCCCCATGATCAATCTCGGGCAGGACTTGCGTCGGCCCAAGGCTGGACCGGCATTTAACTACACCTCGACCGGCACGGAGCAGCCCTATTTCACGCTTCTCACCCTCGATGAGGTCATCGGGTTGACCTGGACGGCACGCATCGACGGGGCAGACGTGCGCAATACCGTCGACGACATCCAGCGGCCATTCGGGCTCGACGACACCGTGGAGACGGTGCCAGCGTCGACATCGGTCGTCATCGAGGGCGTCAACAGTCACTGGCTGCCCGCACCGGCCCGCGCCACCAGCATCGAGGGCCTCACCGGTCGCTGGTACTGGGACAGCCGCACCCGGGCGATTGCGAGTGTAACGGCGAACACCCTCGGCCAGGAATACACGGTGTCGTCCCTGGAGTTGAAACCCACCGCCGAGCAACTGCGGCGCTCCAGCACCGACTATCCGGCGAGCGTCCTGGGCAATCTGCAACTGCCGGTCGATCCGCCGCCGATCATCGAGGAGACGGCCCGGCAGGTGACGGCGGAAACGACATCGAACTATGACGCTGCCGTCGCAATTCAGGACTATCTGCGCAGCAGCGCCTTTATCTACGACACCGACGCGCCCGTTGAAGACGGCTACGACGGCGGGGGAGTGGATGTGATCGGAGTGTTCCTGAAGGAAAAGCGCGGCTACTGCGTGCATTTCGCCTCCGCCATGGCCGCGATGGCACGTACCCTCGGCATTCCCTCCCGGGTCTCGCTCGGCTACCTGCCCGGCGTCAAATCCCAGGACCTCGAGCAGGGGCTCGGGCAGTACAACGTGGACTCGCACGACCTGCACGCCTGGCCGGAACTGTACTTCGTGGGAATTGGCTGGGTGAGATTCGAGCCGACGCCCGGCCGCGGTACCGTCCCCAACTACGAGCAGGCAGCGGATGTCGGCACGCCGACGACCACGCCCGGCGGTGCCGCCGCCACGAGTGCTCCCGGGCTCAGCCCCGACCGGCTGGCCGACGATTCCGCCCTGGAACGCGGTACCACGCCGCAGAGCGTCGAGGCCAGCAACCTGCTCGCAGTACTCGGGTTCAGCGCACTGGGTCTCCTGCTGCTGCTTCTGCCCGGGGTCGCCAGACGGATGCTCCGGCGCTCGCGGGTGCGGCGCATCCGCTCCGGAGGCGCTGGCGCCGGGCTCGCCTGGATCGAAGTGCAGCACACCAGTCTCGATCACGGCATACCGACGCCGATCACCGACACTCCGCGAGCGTTTGCCGGCCGACTGGAGCGCCTTGGAACCCTCGACCCGGCGTCGACGGAAGCGCTCGAACGGGTACTCCTCGCGCTGGAGCGATCGCGGTTCGACCGGTCGCCTGTGCGGGCCGACACCCTCGCCGCCGACCTGACCCGGGTGCTGCGCGGGCTGCACGGCGGCGCGAGTGCCGGCATCCGTTTGCGGGCAAACTTTGCGCCCACCTCGCTGTTCGCCACCCTGGCCGCGGTGCTGCGCGGAGATCGTCGCGCCCGCACGATCGCCCCCTGAACGAAGCACCCACGCGCAGCGCGTACAATTTACGACCGTGACTAAGTTCAAGAAGACGCCGTACACGGTCGACGTGCGTGACCTCATCAACCGCCCGGGCACCATGCACGAACGCCACCTCGATATTGTCGTTCCCGACGACCTCGGCGCCGGCCTCGTGGCCGTGAAAGCCGGTTCGACGCTGTCGACCGAGCTGCGCCTCGAGGCGATGCACGAGGGAATCCTGGTGAGCATCGAGGTCTATGCAAGGGCGCTCGGAGAGTGCGGCCGATGCCTCAAAGACATCGACCTGCCGGTTCGAGTTCAGTTTGCCGAGCTTTTCGGTTATCCTCAGGAGGAAGCCTTCGAGTTTGAGATTCTAGACGACCATGTCGATTTGGAATCTTTGATCCGGGACGCGGTAGTGTTAGCACTTCCGTTCCAGCCGGTATGCCGGCGGGATTGCCCTGGTCTTGACAGTGAGACCGGACAACCGCTTGCCGAACTACCCGAACTCGTTTCCGACGTGCGCTACGATCCCCGGTGGTCAGCGCTTGCGGGGTTTACGGCTTCCACAGACACGGGCATAGGCACAAACACAGGCATGGGTGCGGACATCCATGTTTCAGACAGCAGAGAAGAGAAGTAGTCATGGCAGTTCCGAAGCGCAAGATGTCGCGTTCCAACACCCACTCGCGTCGCGCGCAGTGGAAGGCCACGCCTCCCACCCTCGTGAAGACCATGGAGGGCGGCAAGGTCGTCTACAGCCTGCCGCACCGCGCCAAGGTTGTCACCGACTCCACCGGCACCCCGTTGTTCATGGAATACAAGGGCCGTAAAGTCGCCGACATTTAAGTCGCGGCTTTTCTATGGGCCGGAGATCGGTCGATGAAAAACGTTGATACCGAGCGGTCGCCCCTGTTGGCGACCCTCGGAGTGCAGATTGAACCGGTGATTCTGGAGCTTGCTCTGACCCACCGGTCCTTTGCGTACGAAAACGGCGGAATTCCCACCAACGAGCGCCTCGAATTTCTGGGCGACTCGATTCTGGGTCAGGCCGTCACGGTGATGCTCTATCGCACCTACCCCAACCTTGATGAGGGCCACCTGGCCAAGCGCCGGGCCAGTCTGGTCTCCACGGCCGCGCTGGCGCAGATCGCTCGCGGCCTGGGTTTGGGTGAGTATATTCGACTCGGCCGAGGCGAAATCCTCACCGGCGGGCGCGATAAGGCATCCATTCTGGCCGACACCGTCGAAGCGCTCATCGGAGCGACTTTTCTCGACGCCGGTGGCGACGTCGCCACCGCGTTCGTGTTGCGCCTGATCGAGCCGCTCCTGGCCGAACCGGGCCATTTCGGTGTGTTGATGGACCCGAAGACGAGCCTGCAGGAACTCGCCGCGAGTAAAGGCGTCGGCGTTCCCGTCTACACGCTCGAAGCCAGCGGTCCCGATCACTCCAAGGTGTTCGTCGCGACCGTCGACATCGGCTCGTCCGTCAACGCCCAGGGCGTCGGCCCGAGCAAGAAATTCGCCGAAATGGCCGCGGCCCGAGGCGCCATCGACCAGCTCAACGCGCTCTAACCCTGTGCCGGAACTTCCCGAAGTCGAGGTCGTGCGCTCCGGCCTGCAACCGGCGGTCACCGGGGCCCTGGTCACCGGGGTTGAAATCTTCGACGAGCGTTCCCTGCGCCGCCACGTTCCGGCGGCTGGATCGTTCGCCGAGCAGCTCACGGGACGCCGAATTCTTGCCGCCGTTCGCCGCGGCAAGTTTTTGTGGCTGCCCCTCGACAGCGGCCGGGCGCTCGTCATCCACCTCGGAATGAGCGGCCAGGTGCTGCTGCGCACGCCGGGCGCGGCGGTGGATCGCATGTTGCGCATCCGCTTGACGTTGGAACACCCGACCCACGGCGAGCTGTGGGTCAATTTCGTCGACCAGCGAATCTTCGGCAGCATGGCCGTCGACACCATGGTCGCCACGAGCGATGGGCTGCCCGGCGGCTACTCGGGGCTGCTTTCAGCGGATGCCGCGTGGCAGCACCGCCTTCCCGTGCAGGTCGCGCACATTGCTCGCGACCCGATCGACCCGTCGTTCTCGTCTCAGATGTTTCTGGGGGCCCTCGCGCGCAAGAACACCGGGATCAAGCGCGCGCTGCTCGACCAGAACCTGATCAGCGGCATCGGCAATATCTACGCCGACGAGGCGCTCTTTGCCGCGCGCATCCACTATGAGCAGCCGGCCGCGTCGCTGTCGCGCGCTAAAGCGACGACGCTGCTCGCGGCCGTACGTACCATTCTGGAGCGTGCTCTTGCCGAGGGCGGCACGAGCTTCGACGCCCAGTACGTGAACGTGAACGGGCAGTCCGGGTATTTCGCGCACAGCCTGGAGGCCTATGGCCGGCAGGGTACGCCGTGCTCCCGCTGCGGCACCCTTCTGGTGCGCGAGCAGTTCATGAACCGCGGCTCGCACTTCTGCCCGCGCTGCCAGCGGTTACGGTAGCCGCAGCACGTTGGTTGTCGGGCGTTCGCCGCCCGGCCAGGAGTTCGACCGTCTGGCGGGGGAGGTGCGCCAAAATGCTCGACCTGCGCCAGTGCGCGGGACCGCGGGCAGCGGGCATCCGTTCGACCGCCGCGCGCTGCGCGGGACCTTCGGCGCCGCGCGCTGCGCGGGACCTTCGGCGCCGCGCGCTGCGCGGGACCTT
>NZ_SOGP01000020.1:0-66154 GCF_004403435.1 Cryobacterium sp. TMT1-66-1 | reverse complement strand
GGCAGCGGGAATGCGAATGGACCCGCCGCCGTCGGAGCCGGGCGCGAACGGCAGCAGCCGGGCGGCGACCGCGACGGCGGCGCCGCCGCTGGATCCGCCGGCACCGAGCGCGAGGTTCCACGGGGTGCGCGCGGGCGGCGCTGCGAGGCTTTCAGTGTAGGAGGCCAGGCCGAATTCGGGGGTGTTGGTCTTGCCGAGGCTGACCCCGCCGGCGTCGTCGAGCGCCTGAACGAGGTCGTCGGACTGGTCGGGCACGTAGCCATCGAACAGGCGCGACCCGAACCCGGCGTGTACCCCGGCGCGCAGGTGCAGGTCTTTATCGGCGAATGGGAGACCCCAGAGCGGGGCGGTTCGGGGCATCCGTTCTTCGACGAACCGGGCCCTGGCACGAGCGGCATTCGCGGTGACGGTGACGAAAGCGCCGAGCGCCGGGTTGAATTTCTCGATGCGCCCGAGGTAATGCTCGGTGAGTTCGCTCGGGCTGATTTCGCGGCTCTGCAGGGCCTGCCATTGTTCCAGGGCGGTCAATTCGTGTGGATCAGCCATGTGGCGAGCTTAGTTCGACCGGGGCGGGCGGGCAGCCAACACTGGTTATGCACGCGCCGGAAGGCTAGCCTCAAGCCATGGCCAGCGCTTTGTACAACCCCATCGGTACCACCGCGCTTATCACGGGAGCGTCGAGCGGACTCGGAGTCGGATACGCCCACAAACTCGCCGAGCGCGGCGCGGATCTCGTTCTCGTCGCCCGCCGTCAGGCCCGCCTCGAAGCCCTCGCGGTCGACCTGGCCGAGAAATACGGCACGGTCTCCACCGTGATTCCGCTCGATCTCACCGAAGCGGATGCCGTCACCGAGCTGGTGCGCGACCTGCGCGAGCGTTCGATCACCATTGGCACGCTCGTGAACAATGCGGGCTTCGCGACCTTCGGCACCGTGCTCGACTCCGACGAGAAGCGGGAACGTGAGCAGGTGGCCCTCAACGTGCACGCCCTGACCGCGCTGACCCACGCTTTTCTGCCCGACCTGGTCGAGACGGCCTCGCTGAATCCGCACACCGCGGCGCTGGTGAATCTGGCCAGCACGGCGGCGTTCCAGCCGGTGCCGCGCATGGCGGTCTACGGAGCGACCAAGGCGTATGTGCTCAGTTACACCGAGGCGGTCAGCTACGAGACCAGGGCCAGCGGCCTCAAGGTGACCGCGATCTGCCCGGGCCCGGCCGACACCGAGTTCTTCGAGGTCGCCCAGACCAGCGGCGGCAAGAAGGGGACGCCGCTCACCGTAGAGGAAGTCATGCGCGCCTCTTTCTCTGCGCTCGACCGCTCGGTGACGCCATCCGTTGTGCTGGTCGGAACGCGCAACGCCGTGCTCGCGCGGGTCGCGAGCATCTACCCTCGCCGCGCGGTGCTCAACGCGGTGGGCCGCCTGAACACCCCCCGCCTCTGACAGGTCGCGAGAGAGGGGCTACTTCAGGCTCTTCTGCAGCAGAATCGTGCCGAGCCAGCGCTCGAACTTGAAGCCGACCTTGCCCATGCGGCCGATCTCCTCGAAGCCGAAGTCGCGGTGCAGCTTGATCGAGGCATCCGCTCCCTGGTCGGCGATGACGGCGATGATCTCTTTCAGGCCGGCCGCCTTGGAGCGTTTGATCAGCTCGCCGAGCAGCTCGCGCCCGAGACCCTTGCCCGTCGATGCGGCGCCGAGGTAGATCGAGTTCTCCACCGTGAAGCGGTAGGCCTTCTTCTGCTTCCATGGGCTGACCAGGGCATACCCGAGAATCTGGCCGGCCGGCGAGACCGCGACGATGAACGGCATGCCCTGCTTGTTCAGGTAGTAGAACTTGTCGCGCCACTCGGTGAGCGTCATCGCATCCTCGTCGAAGGTGACGGTGCTGTTGGCCACGTAGTAGTTGTAGATCTCGCGAATGTGCGGCAGATCGGTCGCCCGCACCTCGCGCATCTCGTATTCGAACGGTGCCTCGGCGGCAACTTCCGGCCGCAGGTGGCGGGGCAGCCGACGACGAGGCTCGTATTCTTCCTCAAGCACCGGGCACTCCCCTTTCTGGTTGGTTCCAGATTACCGGAAGCTCCCAGGCAACCGGAGCCGCCCCCTGCTCGGTGAGCAACCGGTTGGCCGCGCTGAACGGGCGCGAGCCGAAGAATCCTCGCCGGGCTGACAGCGGGCTCGGGTGCGCCGATTCGAGCACGGGTGTGTCGCCGAGCAGGGACGTGAGCGCTGCGGCGTCCTTGCCCCACAAAATCGCCACGAGCGGATGCCGCCGCCCCACCAGGGCGCGAATGGCCTGGTCGGTCACGGTTTCCCAGCCGTGCCGCCGATGCGAACCGGCAGCGCCGGCCCGCACGCTGAGCACTCGGTTGAGCAGCAGCACGCCCTGGTTCGACCAGGCGGAGAGGTCGCCGTGCTCGGGGCGCGGCAGGCCCAGGTCGGTGCCGAGTTCGGTGTAGACGTTGCCGAGGCTGCGCGGAACGGGCCGCACGTCGGCATTGACGGCGAAGGCCAGACCGGTTGGATGCCCCGGAGTGGGGTACGGATCCTGCCCGACGATGAGCACCCGCACGGCGTCGAACGGCTGCCGGAACGCACGCAGCAGGTTCTCCGGCGCTGGTAACACCTCGTGGCCGGCGGCCCGTTCGCTCGTCAAAAACTCGGAAACCCGAGCCAGGTCATCGGCCACGGGCGCGAGTGCTCGCGCCCACCCCGGGTCGATCTCACCGCTGGCCGCAAGGGCGTCGAGGTTCACGAGCGCACTCCGCAGCGGCGCGTGCGCCGAAGCGGGCGCATCCGCTGAATTACCGCCATCAGGTGGGCAGATCAGGCACCGATGGTGCTCACGAGCACACCGCCATCGGCCTGGCTGACGTTCCAGACACTGCCGGCTCCGAGCACGCGGAGGGCCCCCTCGCCGACCACGAGCACGGTGTTCTCGTCGATGGCGAGGCCGCCGTCGATGAGTCCGGCCTCGGTCGCGGCGATCAGCCGGGACAGGCTGCCGGACTGGGCGGCGTGCACGTCCACCGTCACGTCGAGCAGTCCGATGCCCTGGGCGAGGGTGATCTCGTCGAGGCCCTCCGACACATCCTGGGGCGTGACCTCGACGCCGCCGATGCGCCAGCCACCGATCAGGGCGCGTTCGGCGGCGATCATGGCGCCGGCCGAGAAACCGAGGTAGGGCACGCCGGCCGAGACCTGGCGGCGAATCTCCCCAGCGATCGGCAGCAGTGCGGCGAGATAGTCGGGGGTCACGCCGCCGCCGATGATGATGCCGTCGACCGCGGACACGGAGGTGAGGGCCGCGACGTCGCCGGGGGCGAGCACGGTCAGTCGAGCCTGCGCGGTAAGCCCGAGAGCAGCGGCCAGTTCTTCGGCGTGGGCTGAGCCCGGGCCGACGGTGATGATCGCCACGATCGGTTCGTCGCGGTCGGCTGTGAAAGCCTGAGCCGTGACCTCGGACAGGAACGTCGCGAAGACCGGAATGTCGCTCTCGGCGTCTCCCCCGCCGCCGACCAGGTGCACGCTCATGCGGGCACCCCATCCGTCAGGTCGGCGAGCGCTTCGGGCGCAATATCCTCGGGCGCACCCGGCACCGGCGGCAGCGCCGACCAGGGGAACACGATCCACCTGTCGGTTTCGCGCCAGGTGAAGTCGGGCACGTGCACGGTGCGCGGCTTGGTGTAGAGCGTCGCGGTGCGCACCTCCATGGCGGTCTCGCCAAGCAGGCGCATGACAAGCGCGAGGGTGTGGCCGGAGTCGGAGACGTCGTCGACCAGCAGCACCCTCTTGCCGGCCAGGGCCGGTGCGTCGAGCATCGGCGCCGACAGCACCGGCTCGGGCAGGCGCTCGTCGATGCCGGTGTAGAACTCCACGTTGATGCTGCCGCAGTTCTTGGTGCCGAGCGCGTAGGAGATGGCACCGGCCAGCAGCAGGCCGCCGCGGGCGATGGCGATCACGACATCCGGGTGAAAACTGCTCTCGCGCACTCGGGTCGACAACTCGCGCGACGCTTCAGCGAAGTCGGTCCACTGCAGAATTTCGCGGTCAATAGCGGGCGAAGTGGGCACGGCCTCGGCATCAAGTGTCATTCATCAATGCTAGCTAGATCCCGACCCGTTACGCACACAGCGGATGCCGCGCTGCCAGCTGGCAGCGCGGCATCCGCTCTGAAAAGAACAGCGCTACAGCACCTGCCGCTGATCGACGCCGTTATAGGCCGACAGCGGACGAATGAGCGCGTTGCTCTTCTTCTGCTCCATAATGTGCGCGGTCCAACCGGTGATGCGCGCCGCCACGAAGATCGGCGTGAAGGTGAGGGTGTCGAACCCCATCAGGTGGTACGCCGGGCCCGAGGGGTAGTCAAGGTTCGGCAGAATCGCCTTGCGGTTCGTCATCGCGCTCTCGAGGGCTTCGTACAATTCGAGCAGTTCCGGCTTCTGGTAATGCTCCACGAGGGTGACGAGCGAGGCCCGCATCGTCGGCACGCGCGAGTCGCCGTTCTTGTAGACGCGGTGCCCGAAGCCCATGATCTTGCGCTTCTCAGCGAGCGCCTTCTCCAGCCACGGTTCGGCCCGCGCCGCCGATCCGGCTTCGAGTCCGATCTCGGCGAACGTGTGCATGACGGCCTCGTTAGCGCCGCCGTGCAGTGCACCCTTAAGAGCCCCGACCGCCCCGGTCACGGCCGAGTACAGATCGGACAGGGTGGACGTGATGACCCGAGCGGTGAAGGTCGACGCGTTGAAGGAGTGCTCGGCGTAGAGGATCATCGACACGTCGAAGGCGTTGACCACGACGAGTTCCGGCACCTCGCCGAAGGCCATGTGCAGAAAGTTCGCCGAGTAGCCGAGATCGTCGCGGGGCTCGACCAAATCGAGGCCGTGCCGGCGACGCTGGTCGTAGGAGACGATCGCCGGCAGCTGGGCGAATAGACGAATCGACTTGGCGAGGTCGGATTCCGGCGATGGAATCTCGGCGTCGGGGTCGCTCGCACCGATGACGCTCACCGCGGTACGCACGACATCCATCGGGTGCGCGGTCAGCGGCAGCTCGTCGATGATGCGCTTGACCACCGGGCTCATGTGCCGCAGCGAACGTTCGAGTGCCTCGAAGTCGGCGAGCTGTTGGTCTGTGGGCAGTTCGCCGTGCCAGAGCAGGTAGGCGACCTCTTCGAAGCTCTTCTTCGCCGCGAGTTCCTGCACCGGGTAGCCCCGGTAGAGCAGCGAGTTGGTCTCCGGGTTGACCTTGGAGACCGCGGTCGTGTCGACGACGACGCCGGTCAGTCCCTTATAGATGTGTGGTTCGACAGTTTGGGTGTCAGACATTGTGCTCCTTTAGGCCTGCGTCGAACTGGGCGTCGAAATGTGCGGGTTCAACGTGAAATCGAAGATACCCGAATCGAACTGACTGTACGACGCATAATCGAGCAACTCGTACAGGTCCGCGCGGTGCTGCATTTCCGGCAGCATCGTGGTGAGCGAGCCGGTCTCTTCGATCGCGTCGAGTCCGCGGGCGGCCGAACCCATAGCCAGGCGCAGCAGCGACACCGGAAAGATCACCAGGTTCATGCCCACGTTTTCGAGCTGCTGCACGGTGTACAGCTCGCCCTTGCCGAACTCGGTCATGTTCGCGAGGATCGGCACCGACACCGCAGCGCGAATCGTTTCGAACTCGGCCAGGCTGCCCATCGCTTCGGGAAAGATCGCGTCGGCCCCGGCATCCTGCAGCTGTTTGGCGCGCGTGACGGCCGCGTCCAGCCCGTCGACGGCACGGATGTCCGTGCGCGCCATCACGAGAAAGTTCGGGTCCCGCCGCGCGTCGACCGCTGCGCGGATGCGTTTGATCGCGGTGTCGGCATCCACGACCTGCTTGCCGTCGAGGTGGCCGCAGCGTTTCGGGTTGATCTGGTCCTCGATGTGCATGCCGGCCAGGCCGGCGTCTTCCAGGGTCTGAATCGTACGCGCCACGTTCATCGGCTCACCGAAACCGGTATCGGCGTCGACGATCGCCGGAAGATCGGTCATGCGAGCGATCTGCTGCGACCGGCTGGCCACCTCGGTGAGGGTGGTCAGGCCGATGTCGGGTAGGCCGAGGTCAGCCGAGAGCACGGCGCCCGAAATGTAGACGCCCTCGAACCCCTTCTGCTGAATGAGCTTGGCAGACAGGGGGTTGAACGCGCCGGGGTAGCGCAAAATCTTGCCGCTTTTTAGGCCCTGGCGCAGGGCAATCCGCTTGTCGGCGGCGGTCGTGCCGGCGTACAGCATTAAAAGATTCCGTTCGGCGTGGCGACCCCGGAGAGCAGTCCGGGCTTGGCCACGATGGTCAGGCCCCCGAGGTCGGCAGCACCAAGCTCGGGCAGGCGCTGGGCCAGCGCGAGGAAGCGTTCGATCTCGGACACCTCCATCACCGGCGCGGCCAGGGTGCGGAACTTGTTGATGTACTCCGCGCGGGCAAACGGGCGAGCGCCAAGTGGATGCGCGTCGGCGACGGCGATCTCGTCGACCAGGCGGGTTCCATTGGCCAGTTCGATCTCCACGCGACCGCCGAAGGCCTTCTCGGCCGGGTCGAGGGAGTGGTAGCGACGCGTCCACTCCGCATCTTCGGTCGTGGTGACGGTGTTCCAGAGGGCGATGGTGTCGGGTCGACCCGCGCGCTCGGGGCTGTAGGAATCGACGTGGTTCCAGGTGCCGTCCTGCAGCGCCACCGTGAAGATGTACGGAATGGAGTGGTCGAGGGTTTCGCGGCTGGCGGTGGGGTCATACTTCTGCGGGTCGTTGGCGCCGGAGCCGATCACGAAGTGAGTGTGGTGGCTGGTGTGGATCACGACGCTCTTGATCGCACCGGCCACGAGCAGCTCGGGGTGCTCGTTGTGCAGCTTGCGAGCGAGATCGATCCAGGCCTGCGCCTGATACTCGGCCGAGTGCTCCTTGGTATAGCTGTCCAGGATCGCGCGCTTGATGCTTCCGGGTTTGGGCAGCGATACGTCGTAGGAGCCCTCCGGTCCGTCGAGAAGCCAGGCGATGACGCCGTCTTCGCCCTCGTAGATGGGCGTTGGGCTGGTCTCGCCGCGCAGGGCCCGGTCAACGGCCTCGACGGCCATCTTGCCGGCGAATGCCGGGGCGTGCGCCTTCCAGCTGGAGATCTCGCCCTTCCGTGACTGGCGGGTTGCGGTCGTGGTGTGCAGCGCCTGGCCGACGGCCTGGAAGATGACCTCCTTGTCGAGGCCGAGCAGGGTGCCGATGCCGGCGGCCACGGACGGGCCGAGGTGGGCAACGTGGTCGATCTTGTGGGCGTGCAGGCTGATCGACTTCACCAGGTCGATCTGAATCTCGTAGCCGGTGGCGATGCCGCGAATCAGGTCGCTGCCGGTCAGGCCGCGAGAGGCGGCGAGGTGCTGGGCGACGGCAATGATCGGGGGGATATTATCACCCGGGTGCGAGTACTCGGCGGCCAGGAAGGTGTCGTGATAGTCGAGTTCACGCACGGCGACGCCGTTCGCCCAGGCTGCCCATTCCGGGGACACCCGGCGAGCCGGCGCGAGGCCGAACACGGTCGCGCCGTCGCCACCGTTGGAACGCGGGTGCGCGAGTGCCTGCGAGCGAGCGGCGATCACTGGACGACGGGTCAGGCTGGCCGCGGCAACGGAGGCGTTGTCGATGACGCGGTTGATGACCATCTCGGTCACTTCCTCGGAGACCAGGGCGGGGTCGGCGGCGACCTCGGCGATCTTCCAGGCCAGCTGGTCCTCGCGGGCCAGATTCTCGTCGCTCTTGTGAACTCGAACGTGGTGCAGTTGCACGGTGGATCCCTTCGTTAGTCGGCCGGAGTCGTTAATCGACAAGAGCCGGATTGACACCAATTGCCGAGTCCTCGTCGATCGTCGCGAGGACGCTCAAGAGGCTTTGGTGAAGATGAATATGGGTGGCATGGGCTGCCAGCGACGGGTCGCCGGCGATGATGGCGTCGATAATCAGCAGGTGCTCGGACGCTGCGGCACGAAGCCGCATCGGATTTCTCCGGGCCAGCCGACGGATACGGGCCAAGTGGGTGCGTACGGCGCGCAGGGCGCCGACGAGAAAGGGGTTTTCAACGGCCGCGTCGACGGCATCTTCGAGCTCGTCGATCAGCACGTAGTATCGGTGCACACCGATATCGCCCTGGTCCAGCAGCTCCGGCGCCGTCACAAACGCGTCGCGCAGCTTCAGGAACGGTGCGGGTTCGCGCCGAGTCGCGGCCAGGCGGATCGCCTGCACCTCGAGCGCCTGGCGCAGTTCGTACAGTTCGGAGATGCTGTCGACGGAGATGTCGGTCACTTCGAAACCGCGGCCGCGACGGCCGACAACGAGACCGTCGGCGATCAACCGGGCGACCGCTTCGCGCAGCGGGGTGCGGGAGACGCCGATGCGCTCGGCTTGTTCTACTTCGAGCAAGGCAGCGCCGGGGGCGAGGAGGCCGTTGAGAATCTCCCCGCGCAGCTGACGGTACGCCCGCTCGCTAGCTCGAAGCGGTACGTCTAACCCCAACATTGCGGTTTCTGTATACACAAGAGCGATCCTATTCCACATAGCTGGGTTATATGCAATACTTCAACCACTCTTTGTATACAGAGGCACTTCGATGGAGAAGGTAGACATGAACGGCGAATCAGGTGAGGGCTACCGGGAGGCCTGGCGACGCAGCATTTCGTCGCCGGAGGACTTCTGGCTTGAGGCCGCCGAGGGTATCGACTGGATCACGCAGCCGACACGTGCACTCGCCGTCAACGGCAAAGCTACCGGAAGCTGGTTTCCCGGGGGAATGCTCAACACGAGCTACAACGCCCTCGATCGGCACGTTCTGGCTGGCCGGGGCGCCCACTCGGCACTCATCTACGACTCCGCCATGACCGGCACCCGGGTTCAGCTGAGCTACCTCGAGCTGCTCGGCCGCGTCGCCAGATTCGCCGGCGTTCTCCGCGCCAACGGCGTCGGCACCGGAGACCGCGTCATCATCTACCTGCCGATGATCCCCGAGGCCGTCGTCGCCATGCTCGCCTGCGCGCGCATCGGGGCTGTGCACTCGGTCGTGTTCGGAGGTTTCGCCGCGACCGAACTGGCCGTACGCATTGATGACGCCCGCCCGAGTGTCATCGTCACGGCATCCGGCGGTCTGGAACCCGGCCGCGCGGTGGAATATCTGCCGCTGGTCGAGAAAGCGCTCGCCCTCAGCCAGGGCTCGGTGCACACGGTGATCGTACGCAACCGGGACAGCATTCCCGGGTCGGCAGCCGACTACCAGAAAGCGGATGCCGTCTGGCTCGACTGGGCCGACGAAGAGGCCACGGCGGCACCGGCCGACCCGGTGGCCCTGCGCTCCGACGACCCCCTGTACATCCTCTATACCTCCGGCACGACCGGCAAGCCCAAGGGCATCATCCGCGACAACGGCGGCCACGCCGTCGCCCTGAACTGGTCGATGCGCAATGTCTACAACGTAGGCCCCGGCGACGTCTACTGGGCTGCGTCCGATGTCGGCTGGGTGGTCGGGCACTCCTACATCGTCTACGCACCGCTACTGGCGGGCGCGACCACGGTCATCTACGAGGGCAAACCGATCGGAACGCCCGACGCCGGTGCGTTTTGGCGCGTCGTCGACGAGCACAAGGTGAAGGTGCTGTTCACCGCGCCGACCGCCATTCGGGCCATCCGCCGCGTCGATCCCGACCTGCTCGAGCTGAAGAATCACGACGTGTCCAGCCTGACCAGCCTGTTCCTGGCCGGCGAGCGCCTCGACCCCGAAACCTTCCACTGGGCCAATAACGGGCTGCACTGCCCGGTGGTCGACCACTGGTGGCAGACCGAAACCGGCTGGCCGATCTGCGCCAACCTGCTCGGCATCGAAGAGTTGCCCACGAAGCCGGGTTCGGCCACCGTTCCGGTTCCCGGGTATGACATCGCCATTCTGGACTCCAAGGGCAAGCCGATCGAAAAGATCGGCAAGGACGGCAACATCGCCATCCGCCTTCCGCTGCCACCCGGGACCCTGCTCGGGGTCTGGGGCAGTGAGGAACGATTCGAAAGTTCCTACCTCACCGCTTTTCCGGGTTACTACGCCACCGGTGACTCCGGTCATTTCGACGCGGACGGCTACCTGTTCGTGATGGGCCGCACCGACGACGTCATCAATGTGGCCGGGCACCGACTGTCGACCGGCTCTCTCGAAGAGGTTCTCACGCTGCACCCGGCCGTCGCCGAGTGCGCCGTGCTCGGCGTGCACGACCCGCTCAAGGGTCAGCGTGCCGCTGGATTCGTTACCCTCAAAGCCGGCAGTACGGTGCAACACGACGTACTCGCCGCAGAACTCGTCGCCCTCGTCCGGGAGCATGTCGGCCCGGTCGCAGCGTTTCGCGACGTCACTATACTCGGCCGACTGCCCAAAACGCGGTCGGGCAAGATTCTTCGCAAAACCATTCGGCAAATCGTCGATGGTGAAGAATATTCCGTTCCCCCCACCATCGAAGACCCCACCGTTCTTGACGATCTGAAACGAGCGCTGTCAGCATCCGTTTCCTAACCCGGTCACGACCACTCTCCACCCCCACCGCGCACCCACACTTTTTCCGCAAAACCCGAATTTTCCGTCCCTGAGGCAAGGAGGCCCCATGAGTGAAGCAGTGAAAGACGCCCCACCGAAGTCCCGTATCGACTACGAGGCGTTTGAGAAGACCCCCCGTTTTCTCGAGTTGAAGCGCACCCGCAACAAGTTCGTCGTACCAATGGCCATCTTCTTCTTCGTCTGGTACATCGCCTACGTTCTCGCAGCGGCCTACCTGCACGACTTCATGGCCACGCCGGTCTTCGGCAGCATCAACATCGGTCTGCTCCTCGGCCTCGGCCAGTTCGTCACGACGTTCGCCATCACCATGACGTACGTGACCTTCGCCAACCGCAAGATCGACCCCCGCACCGAAGAACTTCGCCTTGAACTCGAGCGGATGGAACAGCGATGAACGCACTGCATTTTCTGGCCACCGCGGTCAAACCGGTTGAGAACAACCCGGTCCTGAACATCTCGATTTTCCTGGCCTTCGTGGCGGTGACCCTGATCATCGTCATCCGCTCCGGCCGCAACAACAAGACGGCGGCTGATTACTACACGGGTGGCCGCTCGTTCACCGGACCGCAGAACGGGTTCGCCATCGCCGGCGATTACCTGTCGGCGGCATCGTTCCTGGGCATCGTCGGCGCAATTGCCGTCAGCGGCTACGACGGATTCATGTACTCGATCGGATTCCTCGTCGCCTGGCTCGTGGCCCTGCTGCTGGTTGCGGAGCTCATGCGCAACACCGGCAAGTTCACCATGGCCGACGTGCTCTCCTTCCGGTTGAAGCAGGGCCCCGTGCGCGTGGCAGCGGCGACGACTACCCTGGCCGTCTGCTTCTTCTACCTGCTCGCCCAGATGGCGGGAGCCGGCGGACTCGTGTCGCTGCTTCTCGGCATCAACGACAAGCTCGGCCAATCCATCGTGGTCACCGTCGTCGGCGCGCTCATGATCGTCTACGTACTGGTCGGCGGTATGAAGGGCACCACCTGGGTGCAGATCGTCAAGGCGTTCCTGCTCATCATCGGTGCGTTCGCGATGACCATCTGGGTGCTGGCGATCAACGGCTTCAGCCTGTCGAACCTGCTCGACAGCGCCGTCGCAATCTCCGCCTCGGGCGCCGACATCCTGGCTCCGGGGTTGAAGTACGGCGCCAACCCGCTGGACTTCATCTCCCTGGCTCTGGCCCTCGTTCTTGGAACCGCCGGCCTGCCGCACGTGCTCATGCGCTTCTACACGGTTCCGACCGCGAAGGAAGCTCGTCGCTCGGTGGTCTGGGCCATCTGGCTCATCGGCGCGTTCTACATCTTCACGCTGGTGCTCGGCTTCGGTGCCGCGTCTCTCGTTGGTGCTGACACCGTTCTCGCCGCTCCCGGTGGAGTGAACTCAGCAGCCCCGCTGCTCGCGCTCGCTCTCGGTGGTCCGCTGCTGCTCGGCTTCATCTCGGCCATCGCGTTCGCGACGATCCTGGCCGTTGTGGCCGGCATCACCATCACGGCTGCAACCAGCTTCGCGCACGACATCTACGGCTCCGTCATCAAGAAGGGCAAGGGAAACCCCGACGACGAGGTCAAGGTCGCTCGTCGCACCGTGATCGTGATCGGTATCCTGGCCATCGCCGGTGGTATCGGCGTGCAGGGGCAGAACATTGCCTTCCTGGTGGCCCTGGCCTTCGCCGTCGCGGCGAGCGCCAACCTGCCGACCATCCTCTACTCCCTGTTCTGGCGTGGCTTCACCACCCGGGGCGCGGTCTGGAGCATGTACGGCGGACTCGCCTCGGCCGTGCTGCTGATCATCTTCTCGCCGGTGTTCTCCGGTACGGAGACCTCCATGTTCGGTGCTGACGTGAACTTCGCGATCTTCCCACTGAGCAACCCCGGCATCGTCTCGATCCCGCTCGGATTCTTCCTGGGCTGGCTCGGATCGGTCACCAGCACGGTGAAGGAGAGCCCGAAGCTCGCCGCCGAGATGTCGGTGCGTTCGCTCACCGGGCATGGCGCCGAGAAGGCTGTCGAGCACTAACCCCCGCAGTGCAACGAACGGGCCGGCCAGGATGCACATCCTGTCCGGCCCGTTTGATGTGCCCCGCGGGAGGCGGAATTCCCGCGCACTGGCTCAGGTCCAGCGCGGCGCGTCGCGTGGGAACCCGCGGCCCCCGGTTAGTCCTCGCGCACCTTTAGGGGGCCGCGGGCGACGCGGGTCGACGATGCCTGGGCGACCGGCTTGATCACGATCAGGTCGAGGTTCACGTGCGCGGGGCGCTCAACGCTCGACACGATCGTCTCGGCGATGTCCTCCGCCGAGAGCGGATCGGGAACGTTCTCGTAGGCCGCGAAGGCCTTGTCGGCGTCGCCGTCGAAGCGAACCAGGCCGAACTCATCCGTTCTGACCATGCCCGGCGCGATCTCGATCACCCGAATCGGCTCCCCCGACAGTTCGAGGCGCAGCACCTCGGTCATGGCGTGCGCGGCGAACTTCGCCGCGTTGTAGCCGCCGCCGCCGAGGTAAGCCACGTGCCCGGCAATCGAGGTGACGTTCACGATATCGGCCGATCCGGCCCCGGAGGCCATACCGGCGCGCAGCAGCGGCAGAATGGCCGTGGTGACCCGCTTGACGGCGAGCACGTTGATCTCGAACATCCAGGCCCAGTCTTCGATGCTTCCGGCCTCGACCGAGTCAAGACCCTTGGCGCCGCCGGCATTGTTGACGAGGGCGTGCACCGGGCCGCTGGCGGCGAGGTAGTCGCGCAAGGCGTCGACATCCGCCTGCACCGTGAGGTCGGCGGTGAAGACATCCGCTCCGGTTTCGGCCTGCAGCGCTTTGAGACGGTCGGCCCGCCGCGCGACCCCCACCACGTTCCAACCATGCTCCCGGAACAGGCGTGCCGTCGCCGCTCCAATTCCTGAACTTGCTCCGGTCACAACCACTCGTCGAATACTCATTTCTCCATTGTGGCGGGAGAATGGTGTCAATGAGCGCACTGGACACCACCACTCCACCACAGAAGCGTCGCGTACCCCTCTGGGACAACGCGCGCTGGGTGGCCGTCACCCTCGTGCTGATCGGCCACGCGATTCTCAAACTCATCGGCGAAGCCGATGTCGCCTACACGCTGTATCTGTTCATCTACGCCTTCCACGTGCCGGTTTTCGTGGCCGTGAGCGGCTACTTCGCCAAGTCGGGACCGCCAAACGCACGGCAGATGCACCGGCTGCTCACCGACATTGTCTTTCCGTACCTCATCTTCGAGACGATCTGGACGGTGCTGCGCTGGATCCTCGGCGGCAAGTTCGTGCTGGATTACTCCACAGCGAGCTGGACGCTGTGGTTTCTGCTCGCCCTGGTGATGTGGCGGATTGTCCTGCCGTACCTCGTGTTCCTGCGCTATCCCCTCATCATCAGCATTATTATCTCGATCGGGGTCGGCTACCTGCCGAATATAGACGGTACGTTCGCCCTGTCCCGCACCCTCGGGCTGCTGCCGTTCTTTGTTTTCGGCTGGAAACTGCGCCAGTGGCTGCTGACCGACACCTGGCTCGAGCTCCGCAACGGCCTGGTCTGGCGCTGGCGGGCCGGCGCGATCGGGCTGTTCGCCCTGCTCTACCTGGTGATCGCGTTCAATATCGACGCCCTCCGCACCCTGCAGGTGCGCCGATTCCTGCTCTATGACGAGGGGTACGCGACGTTTGACTATTCCGCGTGGTGGGCTGGCGGCATCCGTTTGGCCGTCATGCTGCTCGCGTTTGCGCTCATCGTGGCATTCCTCATGCTGATTCCGCGGCGCACGACCTGGTTCACCGAGCTGGGCGCGGCGACAATGTACATCTACCTGCTGCACACCTTCGTGCTATACCCGCTACGGGAGACGGGTGTGCTTGACGGTCCACAGCCCGCGTGGGTGTTGCCGGGCATGATCGTGCTGAGCGTGATCACCTCCATCGTGCTGTCGCTGCCCGTCGTTCGACGGCTGGTTCAGCCCCTGGTCCAGCCGAAAGTACGGTGGCTGTTCCGGGAGACGGCGACGACGCCGACCGGCACGATCGTGTTGCCGCATGACAATCGCACGTAAGCGCTCGCACAACATGACGTTGTGTTTCGCCCGCTCTTGCACGGCCATTCGGGCATCTTTAGGCTCGGGGCCAGAGCGCTGGAGAGTCCGCGCTGAATGACGCGGAGGCTATCGTGACCGACAATTCTTCATCGTGGAAGTTTGAGACCAAGCAGGTTCATTCAGGCGCGCGTCCCGACCCGGTTACGAACGCTCGAGCCACCCCGATCTACCAGACCACGTCGTACGTGTTCAACAGTGCGGAGCACGCCCAGAATCTGTTCGCGCTGGCCGAGTTCGGCAACATCTACACTCGCATCCAGAACCCCACGCAGGCCGTCGTCGAGGAGCGCGTCGCGGCGCTCGAGGGCGGAACCGCGGCGCTGCTGCTGTCTTCCGGCCAGTCGGCATCCACGTTTGCGGTGTTGAACATTGCGCAGGCCGGTGACCACATCGTGTCGTCGAGCTCGATCTACGGCGGAACCTACAACCTGTTCAAGTACACCCTGGCCAAGCTCGGCATCGAGGTCACCTTCGTCGAAGACCAGGATGACGCGACCGAATGGCAGCGCGCGGTGCGCCCGAACACCAAGCTGTTCTTCGCCGAGACCATCGGCAACCCGCGCATCAACGTTCTCGACATTTCCCTGGTAGCGGATGTCGCCCACGCCGCGGGTATTCCGCTGATCGTCGATAACACCATCGCCACCCCGTACCTGATTCGCCCGTTCGAGCACGGCGCCGACATCATCGTGCACTCGGCGACGAAGTTTCTCGGCGGTCACGGCACCATCATCGGCGGCGTGCTGGTCGACGGCGGCAAGTTCGAGTGGTCGAAGAACGTCGAGAAGTTCCCGGGCCTGACCGAACCCGACCCGTCGTACCACGGCGCCAGCTACACCACCGCGGTCGGCGACGGCATCGCCTACGTCATCAAGGCGCGTGTGCAGCTGCTGCGCGACCTCGGCAGCGCTATCGCCCCAGCGAGCGCCTGGCAGCTCATCCAGGGCATTGAGACCCTCAGCCTGCGCATCGAACGCCACGTGCAGAACGCGCAGGACATCGCCGAGTGGCTCGACAACCACGACGACATCGCCTCGGTGAACTACGCCGGACTGCCGTCGAGCCCCTGGTATGCCAACGCCAACAAGTACGCCCCGCTCGGCGTCGGTGCTGTGCTCTCGTTCGAACTCAAGGGCGGTGTCTCGGCCGGCCGCGCCCTGGTCGACAACCTGAGCCTGTTCAGCCACCTCGCCAACATCGGTGATGTACGCTCCCTGGTGATCCACCCGGCGTCGACCACGCACGCCCAGCTCACCCCGGAGCAGCAGCTCACCGCCGGCGTCACCCCCGGCCTGGTGCGCCTCTCGGTGGGTATCGAGAACGTCGTCGACCTCAAGGCCGACCTCGAGACCGGTCTGGCCGCCGCCCGCGCCGTCGTCAAGCGCGACCGCGCCGACGCCTAAACCAAATCGGCCCAGCCCGGGCGTACGACGTAACATGCGCCCGGGCGGTTCATTCGACCGACAGAATGGACCTGTATGGAATGGCAATCGTCAGCAGACACGGTCCCGTCGAGCTTCATCACCGAAGCCCAGGCGCGCTCGGTACTCGGCAAGCCTCCGGCGACCGGAGCCTGGCGCGACGGCGACCCAGTAGGACACCGCCAGTTTCAAAACCTCGGCCCGCTCAGCTTCGAGGCCGGCGGCAGCCTTCCGGCAGCCCGCCTCGCTTACGAAACCTGGGGAACCCTGAACCCGGCCGCCGACAACGCCGTACTCGTGCTGCACGCCCTCACCGGTGACAGCCACGTGGTCGGCGCTCCCGGACCCGGCCAGGAGACCGGCGGCTGGTGGGACGGTATCGTCGGCCCCGGACTGGCCATCGACACCGACCGGTGGTTCGTCGTGGCGCCGAACATGCTCGGCGGCTGCCAGGGCAGCACCGGGCCGGCCTCGCTCGCACCCGACGCACTGGAGTGGGGCATCCGCTTTCCCTATCTCACCATTCGCGACCAGGTCAGCGCCCAGCGCGTGTTCAGCGACCGGCTCGGCATCGAACGCTGGGCGGCCGTCATCGGCGGATCCATGGGCGGCATGCACGCCCTCGAATGGGCGATCGAGACCCCCGCCCGGGTCGAACGCCTGATCATTCTGGCGGCGCCGCCCGTCACGACCGCCGACCAGATCGCCCTCAACTCGGTGCAGATCGAGGCCATCCGCACCGACCCGGCCTTTCGAGCCGGCGACTACTACGACGAAGCGGATGGCGACGGCCCAACCCGCGGGCTGGCCCTGGCCCGCAGAATGGCCCTGCTCAACTACCGAAGCCCGGCCGAGCTGAACGCCCGCTTCGACCGGGGCTGGCAGAGCGGCATCAGTCCGCTCGGCGCCAACGGCCGCTTCGCCGTTGAGTCGTACCTCGACTTTCACGGCAACAAATTCACCCGACGCTTCGACGCCAACAGCTACATCGTGCTGGTCGAAGCCATGAACTCCCACGATGTCGGTCGCGGTCGCGGCGGCGTCGCGGCCGCCCTGGGCCGGATCAGCGCCCGCTCGGTCGTCGTCGGAATCGACAGCGACCGTCTCTTTCCGGTGGATGGCCAGCGCACCATCGCCGCGCATCTGACCAACAATATTGATGGACCCACCGCGGTCGTGCTGGAATCCGGCTATGGTCACGATGGTTTCCTCATTGAGAACGAGGCAATCGGCGCCCAGATTCGACGGGTGCTGCACTAGGGCGAACCCGCGCGCGTGTCGCCCGGTATGGTGCTGATAGAACACGTTCATTTCCAAACCGGACAGGCCCCCATGCAACGCATCCTCAAGGAGCGCGACCGCCTCCTGCGCAGAGCGGTGCAGGCGGCCGGGCTCGTGGGTACGGCCACGACGCTGGCCTGCCTGCTGGTGCCGGGCGGGCTGGAGGCCGACGCACGCCTCTGGTGTCTCGTGCTCGTGCTGTTTCTGGCCGTTGGACAATACTTGCTCGGCAGCACCGGGGCGCTGCGCTGGGCCGTTCTGACCGTGCTCAGCGGAGAAGCGATCATACTCATCGTGGGCTTCGCCAGCCATCCGGCTGTTCCCCTGAACCTGATCGAGGAGAGCGTCATCGGCATGGTTTCCACCGCGCCGATGTGCGCGGTCGCGGCCGTGCTGCTGACCAGCCCCCGCCGGATACTGCTGCTCGTGGCGAGTTTCGCAGTCACCATCGCGAGTGTGGCCGTCGTGACCGTCAATGCGCCCGACCGCACGGTGCTGCTGGCGCTGACCGTGAGCATGTGGCTGGCGTTCACGCTCGCTGCCTGGTGGATCGCGCAGAGCGTGCCCCGGGTGATGCACCGCATCGCCGCGATCGGCCGCGCCCACCGGGCCGAGCGGTACGCGAGCGAGCTGGAAGCGCAACGCCGTCAGGACGCCCGTCTGCTGCACGACACGGTGCTCGCCACCCTCACCCTGCTGGCCCACTCCGGCGTGGGGGTGAGCCCGATCGCCCTGCAGAAGCAGGCCGGTGATGACGCACGACTCCTACGCCAGCTGCGCCTCGGCGGCCTGCCGACGCCCCGTCGCTCCGGGGTCTACAGCCTGGAACCGGCGTCGGTGCTCTCCCTCGGCGACACCCTCGACGCCGTGCGCCAACGCTTTGAACGCATGGGCCTCACCGTCAACTGGCACGGCAGCGGGCAGGTGCAGCTATCCAGCAACGTCCTCGATTCCTTTCTGCTGGCCCTCTCCGAATGCCTCGAAAACGTGCGCCGTCACTCCGGTGTCGACCACGCCGACGTGACCATAACAGATGACGCCCGCACTGTTCGCGCGATGGTCACCGATACCGGGGTCGGCTTCGACCTCGGCCAGGTGGGAACGGAGCGCCTCGGTGTGGCCGAATCGGTGATTGCCCGGCTTCGGGATGTCGGCGGCAACGCCCGCCTGTTCTCCTCGCCCGGCGCCGGAACCACGGTTGTGCTGGAGGTTCCCAAGTGAGCCAGTTCAATGACACCGCGCCCATCGCCACCCACCCGCGGGCCCGCGGTGTGGGTTCGCGTCTGCTCGGCGGATCATCCGAACGCAGCTGGCCACCGGCATCCGCCGCGCATCGCACCCGCGCCGACCTGTTGCCGCTGCGGTTTCCCCGCACGATTCTGCGCGGTGACGGCCGCATCACCGTCTTTCGGTCGGACCAGAACGGTTTGGGTGCCCGTCACCTCGGTATCGGCATGAGCATCAGCGGGGCCTTCATCGCGGTGTTCCTGCTCGCGCGCCTGATCATTGAGTGGGACCCGGCGCACATTCCGGTGCTGAGCATTCTGGCCTGGGTCATTCTGCTGGCCACCGCGGTGGCCGTTCACCTCGCGGTACACAAACTGGCTTCCCTCCTGCCGCTCTGGTTGTTCCTGGCGGCCCTGGGCGCCTGTGCGGTCGTGGTGGCGCTCGATCTGGCCGGATCCTCGGGCGCGACCGGCGCGGGAAACTTTTCGACCGCGGCACCCGCCGTCGGCGCTTTTCTGCTGTCGATCGTGACCCTACGCGAGACCGGCGAAATCACCATGGCCACCGTGGCCCTCGGTCTGGCGATGAGCGCGGCGACACTGTTCGAAACGCGCGCCGACCTGCTCACCCTCGGCCCCGACATCCTCTCCATCGCCCTCGCTGTCGCACCACCGCTGGTCGGTGCGAGCATCGTGCAGGCGTTCCGGCGCATGGTGCAGCGCGAACTCGACCTCGTTCTGGTGCAGAGCACGGTCTCCCAGCCGAGATTCGCGGTCGGGATGCTTGCCTCCGAGCAGCTGGCCCGGCTCGACCTCGACGCCGAGACCCTGCTCGACGATGTTGCCCAGGGCCGCACCGCACTGCCACTGACGCCGTCGACGGCGACCACGGCGGCCTCCCTGGCTACCCAACTGCGCTTGCACCTGATCGAGGGGCGCACTGAAACCTGGCTGCACCACGCCATCACCGAGAGCGAATTTCTCGGTCCGGTCGTCGCGCTCAGCGATCCGGCCGGTCTGGCCGGACTGCTCTCCCCGCCGCAACGCGATGGGCTGCTGCTGACAATTTGGCTGCTGATCGGGGATACGGCCAGGTCGGGGACATCCGTTTCGCTGCGCCTTGGACCGATTGCCCCCACACATGGGGCGGGTCCGCACCGCAAGGTGCGTTTCCCCATCGAATTGACTACAACGGGGGTCGCCCGGCGGCGTGTCGATCCCGAAACTTGGCAGGCGATTCGTGCGGTTGGCCCGCATGTGGACTCAAATCGGGCCGGGAGCCTGCGGGTAGACATCGAGTGCAGTGGCGACAATCCAGCGGATGCCTAGTATTGGGGATTTAGGCGATAGGGTGCAACCAGTAGGAGGCAGAAAATGACGACAACAGACCGTCCCATCCGTTTAGCCCTGGTCGATGACCACAGGATGCTCCTGGGTGCCCTCACCGAGTGGATCCGCAGCGCCGCTGATGACATCGAGATGGTAGCGGCGGTGACCACCTGGCCCGAGCTGCTGACGCATCCCGAGTTTCCGGTGGATGTCGTGCTGCTCGACCTCGATCTCAAGGACAACATTCCGGTGTCGCTGAAGATCTCCACACTCAAGACGACCGGTGTGAAGACGGTGCTCATGAGCACCTATTCCGAACCGGCACTGGTGCGCGAAGCCCTCGCGGCAGGCGCGCTCGGCTACCTCGTGAAGAGCGAGGAAGCCAGCATGATCGTCGACGCCATTCGCGCCGCCTACAATGGCAAGTCGTACATCTCGGCCGAGCTCGACTACGCGCTCAACTCCACCGAGAACGTCGAAGGTCCCCGCCTCAGCGCCCAGGAACGCCGGGTCATGGCGCTCTACGGTGCCGGCGAGCCGGTCAAGGCCGTCGCCTACCAGCTCGGCATCTCCGAGGAGACCGCCAAGAGCTACCTCAAACGCATTCGCGAGAAGTACCGCCTCGCCGGATACGACGTGGGAACCAAGGTCGCGCTGCGCAAGCGTGCCATCCACGACGGCATCCTGCTGCAGACCGACTGATTGTTCGTCTGAACTTGACCGGCCTTCTCGATGAGGGCCGGTCAGTGTCGTTTAAGGCGGGCACGGTCAGACGGCGTCAGTGCTCGCGCACGACCGGGATCAGCTGCGTCCCGTAGGGCACATGGTGGCCGCGCCGACGACGCCGACGGTCGATGCTGAAGGTGAGCAGGGTCAGCAGTACGCCGAGCCCGCTCAGCCCCACGCCGATCCACACCGGGGCGAGATAGCCGAGCCCCGCCGCGATGGCCACACCGCCGAGGGCCGCGCCGAGCGCGTTGCCCACGTTGAGCGAGGAGTGGTTGAGCGCCGCGGCGAGCGACTGGCTCTCGTGCGCGACGTCCATCAGCCGGGCCTGAATGGTCGGTGACAAAGCGGATGCTGCCGCCCCCACCAGGAACATGCCCACCAGCAGCCCGGCCAGGACCTGCGCCGACAGGCCGAGCGTGACGAGCGCGATGATGAGCACGCCGAACGAGATGTACATGGTGCGGCGCACGCTCCAATCGGCCAGCGCTCCCCCGGCGAAGTTGCCAACCGTCATGCCGAGACCGACGACCACCAGAATGAGCGGCACCGCCGCGGCTTTCAGCCCGGTGATCAGGGTCACCAGCGGGGCGACGTAGGTGTACACGGCGAACAGCCCGCCGAAGCCGATCGCACCGATCGACAGGGTGATCCACACCTGCAGTTTGCCAAACGCCTGAAGTTCGGCCCGCATGGTGGCTTTCGGGTTGCCGTTCTGGAACGGTACGAACACGGCGACGGCCGCGAAGGTGAGCGCGAAAATGGCGGCGACGACGAGGTAGGCGACGCGCCATCCGCTCATCTGGCCGATCCAGGTGATGGTCGGCACCCCGATCACGTTGGAGATGGTGAGGCCGCTGAGCACGATCGCGATGCCGCGGGCCCGCTTGCCCGGGCCCATCAGGTGGGCGGCGACGAGCGAGGCGATGCCGAAGTAGGCGCCGTGCGGCAGTCCGGCCACAAAGCGGGCCGCGAGTACGGTCTCAAAGGTCGGCAGTAGGGCCGAGGCGATGGTTCCGAGGGTGAATGCGGTGAGCAGCGCGAGCAGCAACTGCTTGCGCGGCCAGCGCGCGGCGGCCGCAGCGATCGTGGGCGCACCGACGACGACTCCGAGGGCGTAGGCCGAGATGAGCCAGCCGGCCTGCGCGTTGGCGGCATCCGGTGCGTTGGCGTACAGGCCGGGCAGCAGGTCGGCGGCGAGGTTTGGCAGCAGACCCATGGCGACGAATTCGGTCGCGCCGATGCCGAATCCGCCCAGGGCCAGGGCTAACAGGGCAAGACGAATACGGGTCGACGACAGCTGCGTCGACCCGTCAGGAGTGAGGGGCATGCGTCAAGCCTAAGCCCCATGGCGCTCTCGTGGCCCGTCTGCCCGCCGCACATCATCTGCGCGACCAGCGTGTCGCGGTGTGAGCAGCGTCACCATTTGAGTTATCGCAAAATAGTGGGTCGGCGTAGCTTCGGTCGGTGAACTCGCGAGTGCAGCGATGCGGGCAACGGCGGCTGGCAGGGTCGACCGCGGTGGCTACTCACGATCTATGGATCCAATCCAAGCGCTGCGAGAAGCTCACCAATTTTGTGGTGTCGTTCCAGGGGATGCCGAAGAGGAAGCTCGGGGTAGAGCTGATAGCTGTTGCGCCGTCCGTCGCGGTGACGCGTGAGATAGCCATCTGCGACGAGTTCGGCGATGATGCGTTGGGCGGCGCGTTCGGTGATTCCCACTTCTACTGCGATATCGCGCAATCGCATCCCGGGGTCTTGAGAAACGCAGAGCAGCACGTGTGCGTGATTAGTGAGAAAGGTCCAGACGGCCATCGTTTGATCATAGACGACACACGCTCCGCAATACACGCTAGTGTTAGCACGTATTGCTCAGCGTGCATTGACGGGGTTGGTCACCATGGAGTCGCGCCGCTTCTTCGAACTTCGAGCAGAGTAAATCAGAGAGCCACAATGTGATCGATCCCACCATTCTTTTCTTTCTGCTCGGAGCAGTGGCCGGTCTTCTGCGTTCAGAGTTGCGTCTTCCGGCGGCGATGTACGAGTTTGTGAGCATCGTGCTGTTGCTGGTCATTGGCCTCCAAGGCGGCGTGGAACTGGCCAAGCAGCCCTTCGCCAACCTGTTGCCGCAGATGCTGGCCGTGGTGACCATGGGTTTTGGCCTCACCCTGCTCGCGTTTCCCGTGCTGCGCTATCTGGGCCGGTTCAAGCGAGCGGATGCGGCCTCTATCGCCGCCCATTACGGATCCGTGAGCGTGGGCACCTACGCCGTGGCCGTCGCCTACCTCGGCAGCCAGCAGATCTCGTTCCAAGAACACATGCCGCTGCTTCTGGTCTTGCTGGAAGTGCCCGCAATTCTGGTGGGAATTGTTCTGGCGCGAGGCATCTCGCGCAAGACGCGGTGGAAGTCGATCGCCCATGAAGTGTTTCTGGGGAAAGGCATCGTGCTGCTCCTGGGCGGACTCCTCATCGGCTGGGTAGCTGGCCCGGACGGGTTGTCGTCCATCGAAGCGCTGTTCGTGGATCTCTTCAAGGGAATTCTTGCTCTTTTTCTGCTGGAGATGGGCTTGATTAAACTCCGGTGTCGGTCACGTTCACTCGTGTTCCACCTTGCGTCCCCGCTGCCGTACGACCAGGACGGGGCATGTCGCGTGCCGCACGCACTGCTCACTCACGGAACCGAGCAGCATCCCCGTGAGGCCGCCACGACCGCGAGATCCAACAACGAGAATACGAGCGTCTCGTGAGACGGCAATGAGGCTCTTCGCAGGGCTGGCATGAACCGCCCGGTAGCTCACCACGACCGCGAGATGATTCTCGACGCTGGTCCGCGCGTCCCGCACCAGTTCATCGTGGACCGCTGAGAGGTACTCCTCGAACGAAGAGACATATCCGAACTCCCAACTTGATGGCCGCGGAGCTGTCGCGATGGACCACGCCCGCACAACAACAACGGGAACGTGCAACTGGTCGGCGAGTTCAAGGGCCATGGCTAGTGCGTAATCGGCACAGTCTGAGCCATCGTGTCCGACCACGATGCTATTGCTCGGGGCTGGCACCAGTTCAACGGTGTCGATCGCGCCGTCAACGCTCATTGGTAGTTCTCCTTATCGGTAACGGGGGGTGACAGCGATGCCGGCCCGCAGGCCGATGGGTGGCACCCAGCTGGCCTTGCTGGCGGCAAATCCTGTGAAATGACAGTTCTAAAATACGCTTTCAGATTACCGAATTATGGTTCATGTGTCTATCCTTGGTGGAAGAACCCCGGATGCACTCGCTCACGACGACAGGCGATCTTCGGTATCACCGAGGAACCGTACATCGTCTTCACCGCCAACGCCTTCGCCCTGCTCGGGCTGCGTGCGCTTTTCTTTCTCGTCAAGGGACTCCTGGACGAGTTGGTGTACCTATCCACCGGTCTGGCGCTCATCCTCGCTTTCATCGGCGTGAAACTCGTTCTGCACTGGGGACACGGTATCGACGACCGCGTGCCGGAGATCAGCACCAACCTGAGCCTTGTCGTCATCGCTGTCGTCTTGACGGTGACCACAATCGCCAGCCTGATCAAGGTTCGTCTGAACCCGACCATACGCGCCCACGCCAGCTCACTGACTGCCGATGATCCGCCCGACTCCGAACGGACAAGCTAACCGCCCAATCAGGACGTGAAGCCCGCGTGGCGGTTCGCTCAGTCGGATTTCCCTTGCCCTAACGCACTCTCGAGTCGCTGGAGCTTGCCGGCCAGCTCGCCCGTGTGACCTGGGCGGATGTCGGCCTTCAGCACGAGGGAAACGCGCGGCCCGAAGGCTCCCACTGCCTCGGTCGCCGCCTTGATCACGGCAAAGACTTCGTCCCAGTCGCCCTCAATGGTGGTGAACATGGAATCGGTGTGGTTGGGCAGCCCGGAGTCGCGCACGATGCGCACGGCGGCGGCGACCGCGTCGTGCACCGACCCCTGCGAGTCGGCGGCGACGGACGGTGCAACGGAAAAGGCTACAAGCATTGTGACTCCTTAGATGTGATGGTCTGAGCTGGGATTGCGCGCACTGCTACTCGGGGCCGGGCCGCGCCGATGGCGGACCCGCGACCGCACCAGGAACTTACCGATTTCCTCGACCCAGAGCGCGGAAGACCCCACCAGCACGGCCAGGCCCCAGTGGGATGCAGTGAGTTCTGTGGTGTCGAAGAGCCCCTGCAGAACCTGGAGCTGCACCACACAGATCTGCAGGATGATCACGGCCGCCAGGGCGACCCAGATGCTCCGGTTCGTCAAGGTCTGGATCGAGAATACGGAGTGCGTGTCCGAACGCACGTTAAGCAGATTGAACACCTGGTAAAACACGAACGTGGTAAACGCCAGGGTGCTGGCGAATGCCGCATCATCGGCCCTGTCCGGGAACACGACCGGCGCAAGGGTCAGGACGGCGATGGTGCCAGCGGCCATGACGATCCCCAACCCGAGGATTCGGACGAGCCGACCTCGGGTCAGCAGCCGTTCATCTGCCGGGCGAGGCTGTTCCAGCATCGTGCCCGGCTCTGCCGCATCCACGCCGAGGGCGAGCGCGGGCGGGCCGTCCATGATGATATTGACCCAGAGGATCTGCAGGGCGGTGAACGGCGCACCGCCGGCCAGCCCGGTGACGCCCGCGATCAAAAAGATGAGCACGAACCCCCACGCTGTGGTGAGCTGAAATCTCACGAACTTCAGGATGTTGGCATAGATGCCGCGGCCTTCTCTGACCGCCGCCACGATGGTGGCGAAGTTGTCATCGGTGAGGATCATATTCGCTGCGCCTTTGGACACGTCCGTACCGGTGATGCCCATCGCGATACCGATGTCGGCCTGCTTCAGGGCCGGGGCATCGTTGACACCGTCCCCGGTCATCGCCACGATATTGCCCCCCTGCTGCAGAGCCTTGACCATTCGAATCTTGTGTGCCGGGGTGACCCTCGCCAACACGCCGTAACCGGCAGCACGTCGGCCAAGCTCGCCGTCGTCCAGTTTGTCCAGGTCCGGACCGGACGCGGCGTCGCCGGGGATACCCAAATTCTTGGCGATGGCCGAAGCCGTGATCAGGTGATCGCCCGTGATCATGTGTACTTGGATGCCAGCTCTCCGCGCCACGGCGATGGCCTCGGCAGCCTCGGCACGGGCAGGATCGACAATTCCCACGATTGCGTAGATCGTCAAACCGGTGACCATGGCTTGCAACGATTTCTCGTCGTCTGGGAGAACGGCGTCAAGCCGCCGCCCGGCGATCATGAGTGTGCGCAGGCCCTCCCCGGCCAGTTTCTGAATGGCAGCGTGGATCCGTCGGCGATGTTCCTCGGTGATCGGCCGGATTCCTTGCGCGGTGAGTACCGAATCGGCCAGCTGCATCAGCGCGACCGGGGCCCCCTTGGCCAGACACTGGTCGACGGTCAGCGGCGCGGACGGGTTCGAGTTGGGCGTTGTCGACGCCAGCCGGTGGAAGGTGGCCATGTATTTGTACTCAGAATCGAACGGGACCTCCGCCACGCGCGGGTGATCTTGCCGGGCTGCCTCAACGTCGAGACCGCCCTTTTCGGCCAACACGAGCAACGCACCTTCCGTCGGATCTCCCACCAGCCTGCCGTCACGGATCACGGCATCGTTGCACAGCGCCATCGCCAGTAACGCCTCGGTCAGGTCGGGCACCGGCAGGTCCTCCGGGGTCAGGATTTTCCCGTTTGTCGAATAGCCCTCGCCGGTAACCAGAAAATCGTGTCCGTGAATGTGTAGGCGGTGTGCCGTCATCTCGTTCATGGTCAGCGTGCCGGTCTTGTCCGTGGCGATATGGGTGACGCTGCCCAGGGTTTCCACCGCCGAGAGCTGCTTGAGAATGGCCCCACGGCCCGCTAGCCGAGAGGCTCCCATCGCCAGAGTGAAGGCGACGACCGCCGTGAGTCCCTCTGGAATTGTCGCCACGGCCAGCGACACCGCGGTGATCAGCAGGTCGGACCACGACTGCCCACGGATGAGACCCAGCACAAAGACAACGGATACCACGAGCAGGGCCACCACGGTCAGCATCTGTGCCAACTGGTCGATCCTCTTTTGGAGGGGGGTACGTTCGCCCTTCACCTCGCTGAGCAAAGCCGCAATTGCACCGACCTCTGTGCGCATACCGGTAGCGGTGACGACCATGGTGGCCCGGCCACGGGTGACCTCGGTGTTCATGAAGACCATGTTGTCGCGGTCGCCAGGCGGCAGGCTCGCAACCGTGAGGGCACGCGTCGTCTTGCCGACGGGTTCGGATTCTCCGGTCAGTGTGGCCTCGGCCACCTGCAACCGCGATTCTTCAACGATGCGGCCGTCGGCCGGAATGGAGTCCCCGGCGTCGAGCAGAACAATATCTCCGGGCACCAGCGCGGACCGAGGAACCTCCAGCTCGGTGCCGTTACGGCGAACCACCGCCGTTCCCGCAGACATAGTTCGCAACGCCTGGAGGCTGTTTTCGGCCCGTCGTTCCTGCAGATAATTCAATGCCGTGTTCAGGATGATCACCGCGAGGATAACGACAGGCGTCTCCCATTCGCGTGAGACGACGGCGCTCACCACTGCGGCGATCACCAGCACGAGCGTCATTTTCTCCGCCAATAAACGGATGATTTTGCGCCAGGCCGGTATCCTTCTGGGCTCGGCCAGGACATTGGGTCCGTACTCTTCCTGTCGCGCCTCAACCGAGCCGTCGTGCAGACCGGCTCCTGGATCGACGTCCAACATCGTGGCGACGACCGTGGCAGAGAGGGTATGCCACGCCAGGGGCTTCACTGCGGGCTCAGCACTGACACCAACGGCCGGTGACTGTCGGGATCGAGAACTCACAAGAATGCTCCTGAATACCGGTGGAGGTCGATAGCAGCACTGCGGGTGCGCCATTGAGATCAGCGGCCCCGCAAGCCACCACGACCGTGGAATCCAACAACGAGTATACGAGCGTCTCGTCAGAGGTCCATGAGGCGCCTCGCCTGATCGACGCCTGATCCGGCTTCGAGGGGTGCACCGGGAGTCGGGGTGGTTAGCTAGGCCGGATTCGCGCGGGCCTCGGCCGGTAGAGCGCCCCGATCGCCCAGCCGAGCAGCACGAACTCGAGCAGGTTGCGCAGGGTCAACACGAGCACCATAAGCGGGTTGGCCACGAGCAGCCAGTCGTACAGGTAGGGGTAGACGACCTGAGTGAGAGCGGCGAGCGCGAGCCCGAGCAGCGCCGGTGTACGCCAGGCCCGGCCGCTCTGCACGAGTCCCAGAATGATCGGTGCGGCCAGCCAGCTGATGAACTGCGGCGACCCCACCTTGTTGAACGCGATCAGGGTCACCGTCAGCGCGAGCGTCAGCGGCGGCAGCACCGCGAGCCATCCAGCGCCCATGCGTTGGGCGCGCACGCCGAGGAGCAGCACGGCAGCGGCAGCGACCGCCAGCAGCGGGGTCATCAGAACGCTCAGGGCGGTGGTGCCGGTGCCGGCGACCTGAAAGGTAAGAATCTGATGGTCGTAGTAGACGAAACTGCTCGGCACGCCGAGCGCGGCCTGCCAGAGCCAGGGCACGGCGACGGGCGATTCGATCTGGATCCCCCGGCCGGCCTGCTCCGCCACGAAACTCAGCACGTGAATTCCGCTGCCGCGGGCAAGGCTGAGCGCCGCGGCCACGGCGACGACCGCCGCGGTGACGGCGGCGGCGACCCCGAGCATCCGCCAGCGTTGTTTCGACGCCACGAACAGGGCGGCGAGCACGGCGACCGGCCAGATTTTGATCCAGGTCGCGATCGTGAGCAGTGCCGTACCCCAGAACGGGCGCCGGCGCAGCCAGAGCAGGGCCACGATGACGAGGGGCACCGTGATCGCGTCGATGCGCACGAGCGCGATGGGGCCGAGCAGCGCCAGAAAGAGCAGCCACCACCAGGCCGCGCTGCGGTGTTCGCGCACGAGCACGACGAACGCCCCCGCGTTCAGCGCCGTCACCAGCGCGAACCAGGTTCCGAGGTAGGCCGGGCCGCCGAACGCGAACGCGGCGGAGATCGGCAGGAGGGCGAGCAGCGGGTAGACAAAGTTTTCGGTGATTCCCACGATGCTGCCGGCGGCCGCGTTCTCGGCCCAGCCGCGGTAGACCACCTCGACGTCACCGAGCGGATGCCCCGGCCCGAACACGGCCAGAAGAATCAGCAGCAGGTGCACGAGAGCGAAGGCCGACCACTGTGCGGCGAGCGGATGCCGCCGGGGTCGCTGGCCGCTACGGGTCTCGTCGTGAATTCGCACGCTTTACTTTCGCACAGCCGGCCGTCGTGCGGGACCAGCCGGCGCATCCGTCATATTTCGTCGAATTGGCGGTCAGTCGGCCTAAAAGGTCGCTGCGACGCTCGACGCCCTGCGGTCCGACTGCAGGTTAGCGGTTCATGCCGAACAGCGGTTGGCCAGGGCTGCCACACCCCAGTGCCGCACCCGGGACTTTCTCGCCCGCATTCCGCTTTAGCGACTGAGGCTGCGGGTCGCCTAGCGCGCGCCGGGGTCGGCCCAGTGATCGAGCAGCGCGGCGACGGCACGCGGCACGGCATCGGCGATGTCGAGGGCTGCAATCGGGCCTCCGGCGGAGGCGAGCATGGCGGCTTCGGCGTGCAGGAGCGCGGCGGTGGCGGCGAGCGGGGCGAGGGAGGCGGCATCAGTTTCGAGCTGGTCGGAGTGGGTGGCCAGGAGCGCACCGAGAATGCCGCCGAGCACATCGCCGGAGCCGGCCGTAGCCAGCCAGGCCGGCCCGGTCGACACGGTCAGGCGGGCGCCCGACGGCGACGCTACGTGGGTGACGGCACCCTTGAGCAGCACCGTCACGTCGAACAGGCGCGCGGCGCGAATGGCCCACTCCCCCGGGTTGGCGGCGATCTGGGAGGCCGGACCGGGCTTGGCCTCGTGCGCGAGCATGGCGGCCAGCTCCCCGGCGTGCGGGGTGATCACGGTCGGACCGATCGCCCGGGAGACCAGATCGAGGGCGCCGGCGTCGAGAACGGTGGGCAGGCCCTCCGCAAGGGCTTCCGTCAGGGCTGTGGTGACGGCATCCGTTCTGGTGCTGGCGTTGATACCGGAGCCGAGCAGCCAGGCCTGCACCCGACCGGGCACGGTCACGATCTCGGGGCGGCGCTGCAGCACGAGGGTGGCGGCGCGGCGCGGCCCGAGGTAGCGCACCATGCCAAGGCCGGTGCGCACGGCCGCGTCGACGCCGAGCACCGCCGCGCCCGGGTAGTCCTTGGAGCCGGTGCGCACGCCGAGGACGCCGCGCGAATACTTGTCGTCGCCGGCCTGGGGCCGGTAGACCCAGTCGCGGGCCTGTTCGGCCTCCCATTCAAGCCAGCCGCGCGGTTTCACCATGCCTCCACGATAGGTCGTTTTCGGTCTGCTCGCGGGCCCACCGCCCGGTCGTCCCTCGGGCAAACGGATGCCGCGCCCCGGTGCGCCGCCCCGCCCCGAGCCGCCACCATTCGCGACCGCCCCCGAAATTGGTGCGCGTTACGGTAACCGGCGTAGCGGCCACCCATATCGGGCGCGGTCATCCGCTCGTCCGCCCTGGCACGGGCGAGGGGCGAGTCAGTCGCTGATCGTGGAGCTCTGCGAGCCCTCCCGCTCCCGTGCATCGCTGCGGCTGAAGGCGACGGTCTGCGACACGCAGATGATGTTGCCCTCGGTGTCCTTGAACCAGGCCGCGCGATCCGCGCTGGTCATGGCGATGCCGTTCTCGGTCTTCAATCCTGGAAAATCGTATTCCTCGAACGTGACGCCCCGGCCGCGCAGCGCGGCAACCTCGGCTTCGATGTCATCGGTGTCGAAACCGATCGCGGTGTTGGCCGCGGTGCCGGCGTTCTCGGTTTCGTACACCATGATGGCGGCGCCCTTCGGGGTGCGGTAGAGCAACCCTTCCACGCGTTCCTCATCGGGTTCCATGCCGAGCACGTCTCTGTAGAAGCGCCGGGCACGCGCCAGATCGCGCGCGGGAAGCACCGAGTAGGTTTCCAATTGGTTTAACATGAGCTTTCCCTTTCTGCACTTTCATAGGTGAATGTGCATTTTTCAGGGAACATTTTACGCCCGCGTCGACGTCTTGGCAAGGCGGGAGCAGCATCCGCATGCCGTTGACGCGAGCACGTCTAGGCGGTCAGAAGCTGCGGGGCTAGTCGCGACGCGTGGCGTCCTGCACTTCGCCGACCAGCTCCTCGATGATGTCCTCCAGAAAGAGCACCCCGGTGGTCTCGCCCTCGGCGGTGAAGGACCGCGCGAGGTGCGCGCCCGAACGCCGCATGGTGGCGAGGGCGTCTTCAAGGTCGGTGTCTTCGAAGATCGAGATCAGGGCACGGATGCGCTTGGCCGGGATCCTTCCCGCGTAACTGTCTGGCACGGCCAGCGTTGCGGCATCGGCCGAAGCCGCGGCAACATCGAGGTCGAGCACGTCCTTCAAGTGCACGTAGCCGGTGAGATAGCCCTCAGTATCGGCGAGCACGTAGCGGGAGAATCCGTGGCGCGTCACGGCCTTCTCGACGTCGGCCGGCGTGGCCGATTCCGGCAAGCTAACCAGCTTGCCGAGAGAGACCGCCACATCGCGCACCTTGAGGTTGGTGAACTCGAACGCGGCGCTGAGCGCTCCGGTTCCATCGCTCAGCACGCCCTCGCGGGTGGACTGGGTGACGATCGTGGCAACCTCGTCGAGGGTGTACGCGCTCGTCGCCTCGTTCTTCGGCTGCACTCCGAACAGACGCAACACACCGTTGGCACAGGCGTTGAGTGTCACGATCAGGGGCTTGAATACCCTGGCCACGAACACCAGCGGCGGCGCGAGCAGCAGCACGGCGCGGTCCGGCACCGAGAAAGACAGGTTCTTCGGCACCATCTCACCGAACACGACGTGCAGGTAGGAGACCAGCAGCAGCGCAACGACGAACGCGATGGTGCCGATTGCGCCTTCCGGCAGACCGGTCAGGCCCAGCGGTACCTCGAGCAGATGGTGGATCGCGGGTTCGGACACGTTCAAAATGAGCAGCGAGCACACGGTGATGCCCAGCTGCGAGGTTGCGAGCATCAGTGTCGCGTGTTCCATCGCCCACAGCGCGGTCTTCGCGCTGCGCTTGCCGGCTTCGGCGAGCGGTTCGATCTGCGAGCGGCGGGCCGAGATGACGGCGAATTCCGCCCCGACGAAGAAGGCATTGGCTGCGAGGAGTACGACCAACCAGGCAAGTCCGGCCCAGTCGCTCATTTGTCGCTCACCTTCTTTCGATCGGATTTGGTGTCAACGGCCAATGCGGGTTCCGGCACAGCCTCCGGCGTGAAGCGCAGCCGGTCGATGCGGCGCCCCTCCAGTCGCTCAACGGTGAGGAAGCCGCCGTTGACCGGAACCCGATCACCGATCACCGGCAGCCGGCCCAGCTCGCTCATGACGAAACCGGCGACGGTCTCGTACGGGCCCTGCTCCGGCACGACGACGTTCGTTCGTTCGAGCAGTTCGTCTGGCCGGAGCATGCCGGGAAAGGTCAGGGAATCGGGCGAGCGCACCACGCCGGCGCGAGCCCGGTCGTGCTCGTCGGCCACCTCGCCGACCAGTTCCTCGACCAGGTCTTCGAGGGTGACGACACCGGCTGTTCCGCCGTACTCGTCGACAACGATCGCCATCTGGTAGCTGCGGCCTCGGAGTTCGCTGAGCAGGTCGTCGAGCTTCATGGTCTCCGGCACGCGAACCGGGTCGGTCTGCAGGGCCGACACCGGGACATCCGCTCGCCGGGCGCGCGGCACGGCTACCGCCTGCTTGACGTGCACGATGCCCACGACGTCGTCGACGCTTTCGTCGACGACCGGAAACCGCGAGTAACCGGTGGAGCGGGCGAGGTCGATGACGGCCTGCGCCGAATCGGTGCGGTGGATGCTCGCCACCCGCGGCCGCGGCGACATAACGTCGGAGGCATCGTGTCCGGAGAACAGCAGCGTGCGGTGCAGCAGGGTCGCGGTGTCCTTTTCGAGCAGTCCGGCGCTGGCCGAGCGGCGCACCAGCGAGGAGAGTTCCTCGGCGGTGCGGGCGCCGGAGAGTTCTTCCTTGGGTTCAATGCCGATGGCGCGCAGCAGACCGTTGGCGCTGTTGTTCAGCACCAGCACGGCCGGTTTGAACACTGTCGTGAATACGGTCTGGAACGGGATCACCAGGCGCGCGGTCTGGATGGGCAGGGCGAGCGCGAAGTTCTTGGGAACCAACTCGCCGATGACCATCGACACCAGGGTCGCGGTGACAATGGCGATCGTGGTGCCGAACAGCGGAACCACATCGCCGGGAAGCCCGAGCGCGGTGAGCGGGGCGCGCAGCAGCGACGACAGGGCCGGCTCGATGGTGTACCCGGTGAGCAGGGTGGTGAGGGTGATCCCCAGTTGCGCGCTCGAGAGGTGCGTCGAGGTGATTTTCAGCGCGGAGATGGTCAGTGCGAGGCGGGTCTCCCCGCGACCCTGTCGCGCTTCGAGGTCGGCGCGGTCGAGATTCACCAGGGCGAACTCACTGGCGACGAAAAGGCCCGTTCCGACGGTGAGGATGAGGCCGAACCCGAGCATGATCAGCTCAGACACAGGCAACACCGCCAGCTCCTAGCGGCGAGGGTTTATGAGAAGACGGTTCAGCGGTGGGAGGGTCATCCATTATTCATCCGAGTATACCGGGCGCATCTGACACTCGTCCGGTGACCAGCGGATGCTGCCTCCGCGAAATACCGCCGGCCCTACCAGCGCTATCGCAGCCCTACCAGGAAACGGGAAGCGCCTTGCCCTCTTCGTAGCCGGCCGCCGACTGAATGCCCACGAGAGCCTTCTCGTGAAATTCGGCCACGGTGGTGGCCCCGGCGTAGGTGAACGAGGAGCGCACGCCCGAAGTAATCATGTCGAGCAGGTCCTCGATCGACGGCCGCAGCGGATCAAGGTAAATCTTCGAGCTCGAGATTCCCTCGGCGAACAGGGTCTTGCGGGCGAGGTCGTACGCGTCGAGGCGTTCGAACCGGGCCTGTACGGCCTTGGTCGAGGCCATTCCCCAGCTTTCCTTGTAGAGCGCGCCACGGGAATCCGTATTGAGTGTGCCTGGCGCTTCGGCGGTTCCGGCGAACCAGGAACCGATCATGACGGATGCCGCGCCGGCGGCGAGTGCCAGCGCCACGTCCCGCGGGTAGCGCACCCCACCGTCGGCCCAGACATGAGCGCCGAGTTCGCGGGCGGCGGTGGCCGTTTCGAGCACGGCCGAGAACTGGGGCCGACCGACGGCCGTCATCATGCGGGTGGTGCACATGGCGCCGGGGCCGACACCGACCTTGACGATGGTGGCGCCGGCGCCGACCAGGTCGCGCACGGCATCCTTGGTCACGACGTTGCCGGCTACGATCGGCAGTCCGAGGTTCAGGTCGGCGACGATGCCGAGCGCGCGCAGCATGCCGTCCTGGTGGCCGTGGGCGGTGTCGATCACCAGAATGTCGACGCCGGCCGCGGCGAGCGCGCGGGCTTTCGCCGCGACGTCACCGTTGATCCCGATCGCCGCAGCCACCTTGAGCCGTCCGTGGACGTCGAGGGTGCTCTGGTAGAGCGTGGAGCGCAGCGCGCTCTTGCGACTGAGGGTTCCGACCACGACGCCGTGGTGCAGTACCGGGGCGAAGTCGATGTCGGCCTCGGTCATCAGGTCGAACGCGCGACGCGGCCCGTCGACGTCATCGGCGTCGAGCGCGGTCAGTTCACCGTGCAGCAGATCGCCCAGGCGAGCGTCGGGCAGCGCGGTGGCCAGTCGGCTGGCGGCGATGCAGCCGAGGTAGTCACCGGTACCGGAGTGGATCACGATTCCCTGCCCGGGAACGGCCGGAACCTGCCGCAACGCCCGCTCGACGGTGTCGTCGGGCGCGAACACGAACGGCGTGTCGAAACGAACCGATTGGTCTTTTACCCAGCGGATGGCCGCATCCAGGTCCTGCAGGTGCATGTCCTGCGGCAGCACCCCGAGCCCGCCACGCCGCGCCAGAGAGGCCGCCAGACGCGGCCCGGTGACCGAGTTCATATTGGCCGAGACGACAGGTATCGTGGCGCCTGTGCCGTCATCCGGGGCCAGCGAGACATCTAAACGGCTGGTGACGGCCGATTGGCCGGGCACCAGGAACACGTCAGAGTAGGTCAAATCGTGGCTGGGCGTCGTTCCATAGAACTGCATACCAAGAACGCTAGCCGCTCAGTGGGGTGTTTATGGCCCGGCGGGATGGGATTAGGCTAGATGGGCAGACTGACCTGGCGGTCGACATCGTCAGCGACAGACTCACTGAAAACGCAGATTGACCCGGCGATTGACCCGCCGAGGGCATCCAAATTCAAAGCAGAGAGTGGGCGATCCCACGGTGTCAGGCCAGGTAACCGGTGGAGCTTCTGACGAGACAACGTCAGGCGAATTCGGAGCAAACGAGTGGCTCGTTGACGAATTGTACGAACGATATTTGATCGACAAGCAGTCGGTGGATGAATCGTGGTGGCCGGTGCTCGAGAGCTACCACCAAACCGCGAACGCTCCGGCGGCAGCGCCGGCAGCATCCGCTCCCCCGGCCACACCGGCACCGGTCGCACCCGTTGCAGCGGTGCCCGCTGCAACGCCGACCGCAGCCCCCGTACCCGTCACCGAGAACCAGCCGACGGCCCGCACCACCTCGAGTGCGCCCAAGCCGGCCCCGGTTCCCGCCGACGCTCCCGTGACCAGCCCGCAGGCCGTCGTCGTCGACGACTCGGAGCCGGTCAAGCAGGATAAGGTCGTTCCGCTGCGCGGCATGGCGAAGTCGCTCGCGACCAACATGGTCACCAGCCTCACCGTGCCGACCGCCACGAGCGTGCGTACCATTCCGGCCAAGCTGCTCATCGACAACCGCATCGTCATGAACAACCACATGAAGCGAGCTCGCGGCGGCAAGGTCTCCTTCACCCACCTGATCGGTTGGGCGCTGATTCGCGCGCTCAAGATGTTCCCCAGCCAGAACGTCTACTACAACGAGGTCGACGGCAAGCCCTCCGTCGTCGCCCCCGCCCACGTCGGCATGGGGCTGGCCATCGACATGCCCAAGCCCGACGGCACCCGCGCCCTGCTGGTTCCGGCCATCAAGCGCGCTGACACGATGACGTTCGGCGAGTACCTCGCGGCCTACGAAGACCTCGTCACGCGCGCACGCCAGAACAAGCTCACCGCCGACGACTTCGCCGGCGCGACCCTGTCGCTGACCAACCCGGGCGGCATCGGCACCGTGCACTCGGTGCCCCGCCTCATGAAGGGCCAGGGCTGCATCATCGGCGCCGGCGCCCTCGACTACCCGGCCGAGTTCCAGGGTTCGAGTGTGAAGACGCTCACCGGCCTGGCCATCTCCAAGACCATCACCCTGACCAGCACCTACGACCACCGCGTCATCCAGGGTGCCGGTTCGGGCGAGTTCCTCAAGATCGTGCACGAGCTGCTCATCGGCCAGCACAACTTCTACGAAGAGATCTTCTCGGCCCTGCGCATCCCGTACGACCCGATCCACTGGGCACCGGACATCAGCGTCGACCTCGCCAGCGCCGTCGACAAGACCGCACGCGTGCAGGAACTGATCAACTCGTTCCGCGTGCGCGGCCACCTGATGGCCGACATCGACCCGCTCGAGTACTCGCAGCGCAGTCACCCCGACCTCGACATCGCCACCCACGGCCTCACTTTCTGGGACCTCGACCGGTCCTTCGTGACCGGCGGTTTCGGATCCCAGCGCCAGATGCTGCTGCGCGACATCCTCGGTGTGCTGCGCGACTCCTACTGTCGCACCACGGGCATCGAGTACATGCACATTCAGGACCCGGCCCAGCGCAAGTGGGTGCAGGAGAAGATCGAGAAGTCCTACGTCAAGCCCACACACCACGAGCAGATGCGCATTCTCGCCAAGCTCAACGAGGCCGAAGCCTTCGAGACGTTCCTGCAGACCAAGTACGTCGGTCAGAAGCGGTTCAGCCTCGAGGGCGGCGAGTGCACCATTCCGCTGCTCGATACCATTTTGCAGGGTGCCGCAGAGCAGGGCCTCGACGAGGTCGCGATAGGCATGGCCCACCGTGGCCGCCTGAACGTGCTCACCAACATCGCCGGCAAGACCTACGGCGAGATCTTCCGCGAGTTCGAGGGCACGCAGGATCCGCGCACCGTGCACGGTTCCGGTGACGTGAAGTACCACCTCGGCACCATGGGAACCTTCCGCGGTGAAGACGGCGCCGAGATTCCGGTGTCGCTCGCCGCGAACCCCTCGCACCTCGAGGCTGGCGACGGCGTGCTCGAGGGCATCGTGCGGGCCAAGCAGGACCGCAAGCCGATCGGTACCTTCTCCACCCTGCCCATCCTCATTCACGGCGACGCCGCGATGGCGGGCCAGGGCGTTGTGCTCGAAACCCTGCAGATGAGCCAGCTGCGCGGCTACCGCACCGGCGGCACCGTGCACATCGTGGTCAACAACCAGCTCGGTTTCACGACCCTGCCGCAGGATGCCCGCACCAGCGTCTACGCGACCGACGTCGCCAAGACCATCCAGGCGCCGATCTTTCACGTCAACGGGGATGACCCGGAGGCCGTGGTTCGGGCCGGCGAGCTCGCGTTCGCCTACCGCCAGGAGTTCAAGAAGGATGTCGTCGTCGACCTCATCTGCTACCGCCGTCGTGGCCACAACGAGGGCGACGATCCCTCGATGACCCAGCCGCTGATGTACAACCTGGTCGAAGCCAAGCGCAGCGTGCGCAAGCTCTACACCGAAGCGCTGGTCGGCCGCGGTGACATTACAGAGGAAGAATACGAAGCCGCCCACCGCGACTTCCAGGACCGCCTCGAGCGCGCCTTCATGGAGACGCACGCCGCGCAGACCGCTTCGATTCCGATCATCACCCCGGAAATGGCCGCCACAGCCAAGGCCGACGCCGACGCACAGGCCCGCGAGGACGCTGCCGGCGAGCCGGAGACGACCGGTGTTCCCGAAAGCGTCATCCAGCTCATCGGCGACGCGTTCAACAACAAGCCGGCCGGTTTCACCGTGCACAACAAGCTGCAGCAGCTTCTGCAGAAGCGCCTCGACATGAGCCGCAACGGCAACATCGATTGGAGCTTCGGCGAACTGCTCGCTCTCGGCTCACTGCTGGTCGAGGGCACCCCGGTGCGCTTCGCCGGACAGGATGCCCGACGCGGCACGTTCGTGCAGCGTCACGCCGTTCTGCACGACCGGGTGAACGGCCAGGAATGGCTGCCGCTGGCCAACCTCAAGGACAACCAGGCCCGGTTCTGGATCTACGACTCGCTGCTGAGCGAATACGCCGCCATGGGCTTCGAGTACGGCTACTCGGTGGAACGCGCCGACGCCCTCGTGCTCTGGGAGGCGCAGTTCGGTGACTTCGCCAACGGCGCGCAGACCATCATCGACCAGTTCGTCTCCTCCGCCGAGCAGAAGTGGGGCCAGCGGTCATCCGTTGTGCTGCTGCTTCCGCACGGTTACGAGGGTCAGGGCCCCGACCACTCGTCGGCCCGGATCGAGCGGTTCCTGCAGCTGTGTGCCGAAGAGAACATGACCGTGGCGCGCCCGTCGACGCCCGCATCGTACTTCCACCTGCTGCGCCGCCAGGCGTACATGCGCCCGCGCCGCCCGCTGATCGTGTTCACGCCCAAGTCGATGCTGCGCCTGCGCGGAGCGACCAGCGCCGTGGCCGAGCTCACCAGCGGCAAGTTCGAGACGGTCATCGACGATGCCCGCATCCAGGACAAGAACGCCGTGAAGCGCGTCTTGTTCATGGCCGGCAAGATCTACTACGACCTGCTGAACGAACTCGAGAAGAACCCGAACCCCGAGATCGCCCTCGTGCGCGTCGAGCAGTACTACCCGCTGCCCGCCGTTGAGTTGAAGAGCGTGGCCGCCCAGTACCCGAACGCCGAACTCGCCTGGGTGCAGGACGAGCCGGAGAACCAGGGAGCCTGGCCGTTCTTCTACCTGGAGACCAACAAGCTCGGTCCGCGCGCCATGCGGCTGTTCTCCCGCCCCGCGTCGGCCTCGCCGGCTGCCGGGTCGGCCAAGCGTCACGCGATCGAGCAGGCCAAGCTGCAGCGCGACGCCCTGACGCTGTAACGGTCACAGCAACTTAGGTAGCAATGGAGGGTGACGTTGTCACCCTCCATTGCTGTCTCCGCGGCTGTCTGCGGTCGCAGATGGCAGCATCCGCTTGCCGCGTTCGAGCGGATGCGGGTCGGCTGGCGTTGCGATTGTCCGCCGACGGTTCTAGGCTCGCAGGCAACCCGAGGAGAGATCGTGCCCCTTCGCACCGAAAACCGGCTCGGGGAGCCGTGCTGGATCGACCTTGTGACGCGCGACCCGGCCGGCGCGGCCGTCGGAGTCTGGGAGGCCGCCGGCCACCGGGGCTTCGGTGCCGACAATGAGATTGGAACGCCGGTCTGGCACGATCTGATCACCCGCGATTTCACGGCCGCGATCGCCTTCTACGAGGAGGTTTTCGGCTGGACGCCGATTCCGCTCAGCGACACAACCGACTTTCGGTACAGCACCTTCGGCCACGACGAATCGATGACCGGCGGGGTGTACGACGCCGACGCCATGCTGCCCCCGGGAGTACCGTCGAACTGGCAGGTCTATCTCGGCGTCGCCGATGTGCGCTCATCCGCGGCACGGGCGACGGAGCTCGGTGGCGCCGTGCTGCGGGAGCCGTGGGATTCCGACTTCGGAACCTTCGCCCAGATAGCGGATGCGACCGGTGCCGTCTTCCTGCTCGGGCAGGTGGAACCGTCGCCGCGTGCCTGAGACGCGCGCCTCAGGTGCTCTAGTGCGAGGCCTGCAGCGCGCGGAGCTTCAGCAGAACCTGGTCGCGCAGGTCTTCCGGCGCGGTCTCCTTGCAGGCGCGCTGCATGACCTCGGTCAGTGTGCGCCCAACTAGGTGCTCGCTGCTGCAGTCGGTGCAACTCGCGAGGTGCTCCCGAATATCGGCCGCATCATTCTTGCGAAGTTCGTTGTGCAGGTATTCCTCGAGTTCGGCCTTGGCCTTCTCGCAACCACAATCGGTCATTTGTCTGCGCTCCTGGATGTCTTCTGGCCCTGGCCCATGCCCAGCCCGCGCTCAACCGCATAGCCGGCCAAGAGCTCGCGCAGGAGTCGCCGGCCACGGTGCAGGCGGCTCATCACGGTGCCAATGGGGGTTTTCATGATTTCGGCGATCTCCTGGTAGGAGAACCCTTCGACGTCGGCGAAGTACACGGCGAGTCGGAAGTCTTCGGGAATGGACTGCAGGGCGTCTTTGACAGCGCTGTCCGGCAGGTGGTCGATGGCCTCGGCCTCGGCCGAACGCCCCGACATGGCGGTGGTCGATTCGGCGCCGCCGAGCTGCCAGTCTTCAAGCTCGTCAATGGTGCCCTGGTAGGGCTCGCGCTGCTTCTTGCGGTATTGGTTGATGAAGGTGTTGGTGAGAATGCGGTACAACCACGCCTTGAGGTTGGTGCCCTGCTCGTACTGCGCGAACGCGGCGAACGCCTTCACGAAGGTTTCCTGCACGAGGTCCTGCGCATCGGAGGGGTTACGGGTCATGCGCATGGCCGCCGCGTACAACTGGTCGAGAAAAGGCAACGCCTGCTCTTCGAACAGTCCGCGGGTCTGCTCGCGCAGTTCGGCCTTGGTCGGGGCAAGGGTTGTGAGTTCTGGGTCGCTGCTGGAAAGGTCTTCCGCGGAAACGGGCGTGTCTGAAGTCATCACGCGCAATTCTAAGCTGTTACCCACAGCCAGGGGTCGTTCCAACAACATTGACACCGTTACGGATCTCCCTCAGATTGTTATCACCGACTACTCTGATAACCGATGTTGATCTCGAGATATTCCAAGCCGGAGTTCGATCCGTACGGCGATAATTCGCCGACCGAAGAGGATGCCTGGTGGCCCGCGCCGACCACGGACGCGCCGCTGCAGGCGGTGCTGGCCCTGCCGGGCTCGAAGTCGCTGACCAACCGGGAGCTGGTCGCATCCGCTCTGGCCAGCGAACCGTCCCTGCTGCGTTCGCCACTGCACTCACGGGACAGCGACCTCATGGTCGACGCGCTGCGTCAGCTCGGCGCCACCATTGAGGCTGTTCCCGGCACCGGCGCCTTCGGCACGGACCTGCGTGTGACCCCGCCGTCCGAGCTGCTCGGCTCGACCACGATCGACTGCGGGCTGGCCGGCACGGTGATGCGTTTCCTGCCGCCGCTGGCCGCCCTCGCCCTCGGCCCGACCACGTTCGACGGGGATGCCGGTGCACGCCGCCGCCCGATGGGCCCCATCATCGGCGCGTTGCGCGACCTCGGCGGCGATATCAACGACGATGGCAAGCGCGCCCTGCCGTTCACCGTGCACGGCCGTGGAGCGGTCACCGGCGGCGCGGTGACCATCGATGCTGGCAGCTCCAGCCAGTTCGTCTCCGGGCTGCTGCTGGCCGGCGCCCGGTTCGACCAGGGGCTGCACCTGACTCACTCGGGCGAACGACTGCCCAGCCTGCCGCACATCGAGATGACCATCGAGGTGCTGCGCGCCCGCGGAGTCGACGTGGCCACTCCTGCCGTCGGCGAGTGGATCATCCCGCCCGGGCCGATCGCGGGCCGCACGGTCGACATCGAACCCGATCTCTCCAACGCCGCGCCGTTCCTCTGCGCCGCGCTCGTGGCCGGCGGCAGCGTCACGATCACCGGCTGGCCGGCCGAGACCACCCAGGTCGGCGCCGACCTCGAACAGCTGCTTCCCCTATTCGGTGCGAGCGTCACCCGCACCGGCGACCGCCTCACCGTCACCGGCGGCGAGCGTATTGTCGGCGTCGAGCTCGATCTGTCCACCGGCGGTGAACTCGCCTGCACCCTCGTAGCCCTGGCAGCCCTCGCCGAGTCGCCCAGCACGATCACCGGCATCGGGCACATTCGCAACCACGAGACTGACCGCCTCACTGCGCTGGCCACGGAGATCAACCGGCTCGGCGGGAAGGTCACCGAGCTGCCCGACGGCCTCACGATTGAGCCCGCTCCCCTGCACGGCGGCCAGTGGCTCAGCTACGACGACCACCGCATGGCCACCGCCGGAGCGCTGATCGGCCTGCGCATTGAGGGCGTCGACGTCGAGAACATCGGCACGACCGCCAAGACCCTCCCCCAGTTTCCCGAGCTGTGGCACGCGATGCTCACCGAAGCGGCGCTGTAGATGGCAGTGGAGCCGCCCGCCGGCGACCCCACCTGGGATGACGATCGTGACCGGCCTGACGACCTGGCCGATTCCGGCGAGCTCGCCGGCGACCCCGGCGACACCTGGTGGGCTTCCGCCGACGACGACGAGCCCGAATTCGACGAGTCGAGCGTGCGCGTGCGTCCCGGCCGCAAGGGCTCTAAACCCCGCTCCAAGACCCGCCCGAGCCACGAGAACGCCTTGACCGGTCGCATCCTCTCTGTCGATCGCGGACGCTACACGGTCATGCTCGACGAGAACCTGCCCACCGAGCGGCGCATCACGACCGCCAGGGCCAGCGAGCTGCGCAAGAAGGCCGTCGTCAACGGCGACCGGGTCGATATCGTCGGCGACACCACCGGTGCCGAGGGCAGCCTGGCCCGCATCGTGCGCATCGTGCCGCGGGACACCCTGCTGCGGCGCAGCGCCGACGACACCGACGCCGTCGAGCGTGTGATCGTGGCCAACGCCGACCAGATGCTGATCGTGGTCGCTGCGGCCAACCCGGAGCCGCGCATCCGCTTGGTGGATCGCTATCTGGTCGCGGCCTACGACGCCGGCGTGAAGCCCATCCTGTGTATCACCAAGACCGACCTCGCCGACCCGTCAGCCTTTCTGGCCAACTTCGCCGGACTCGACCTGCCGGTGTTCCAAAGCGGCGAGGGCGGCATGCCGATCGAGGAGATCTCGGCGGCGCTGGTCGGTCACGACACCGTCTTCGTCGGACACTCCGGCGTGGGCAAGTCCACCCTGGTGAACGCGCTCGTTCCCGGCACCAACCGGGCCATCGGCGTCGTCAACACCGTCACCGGTCGCGGCCGCCACACGTCGTCCTCGACCGTGTCGCTGCGCCTACAAACGGATGCCGGCCGCGGGTGGGTTATCGACACCCCCGGCGTGCGGTCCTTTGGCCTGGGCCATATCAACACCGACAACATTTTGAAGGCGTTCACCGACCTTGCCACCATCGCCGAGCGTTGCCCGCGCGGCTGCACGCACCTGCCCGGGTCGCCGGATTGCGCCATCATCGAAGCCGTTGAAGCTGGCGAGCTCGGCGACACCGGCCGGGTGCGCCTGGATTCCCTGCAACGCCTGCTCGCCACCTTCGCCCCCGCCCGCTGAGATACGACATCGATACGATGGAGACATGACGGATTCAGCACGCCTTGCAGTCGGCGACACAGCCCCCCAGTTCACCCTGACCGACCAGGACGGGGCATCCGTTTCGCTGGCGGACTTCGCCGGCAGCAAGGTCGTCGTGTATTTTTATCCGGCCGCCATGACCCCCGGCTGCACCACCCAGGCCTGCGACTTTCGCGATAACCTCGGGTCGCTCAAATCAGCCGGCTACCAGGTGCTCGGCCTGTCGAAGGATGCTCCGGCCAAGCTCAAGAAGTTTCAGGAGCACGACGCGGTGAATTTTCCGCTGCTAAGTGACACCGACCTTGAGGTTCACCGCGCCTACGGTGCCTGGGGAGAGAAGAACCTCTACGGCAAGCTCGTGACCGGCGTGCTGCGGTCTACCTTCGTGCTCGATGAGGCCGGAATCATCACCCACGCCCTGTACAACGTCAAGGCCACCGGGCACGTCGCGAGCTTGCGCAAGAAGCTCGGCATCGACGCCTGATCTGGTCGTCACGGCCCGAGGCTGCTGCAGCTTGAGCGGCGTCAGTCGGCTTCGGGCTCGGGTTCGTGACTGGTGGCGGCGACCACACGCGGGTTGAAAACCAGCACGAGCACGACGATCGAGGGGGCCAGCAGCGCCCAGCCGACGTCGGGTCGGGCGTAGATGCCCTGAAAACAGCCGATAGCGATCATGACCTGCACGAGCTGCCAGGTCACGGCAGCGCCGCGAATCCACGGACGGCGGCGGAGCGCCCCGACGGTGATCGCGCTGACCCATACGGCAGCGACCACGGTGAGGGCTAACAGGGCCAGCGAGGCTCCGACGGAGTTCGGGGTGGCGATGAGCAGTTCGAGCACCCACCAAGCGCTGAAGGCCCACAGGGCGAGTGCTTCCACGGCGAGGAGCGCGATCAGCACCCCCAACATTGGGGCGCGTCGAAGTGCCCGGAGGTCAATCCAGGCTGGGCGCCCTGCACCAGAGCCGCTGTTCACAGCGAAAAGCCATACAAAACTATTGATTTGATACCTCTATTATGGGACGATAATTGAGGCCCGGTTGACGCTCACAGGGACGTGAGCTGTTTCAACGCGGTTATCGCGCAGATCCCACTTTCCTGCAACCGGCCATCACCCCTGCAACTCTGGCCAATCGGCCGTGCACCCATGTAATAAAAGGAGCATCCCTATGGACTGGCGCGATAAAGCTGCCTGCCTCACCGCTGACCCGGAACTTTTCTTTCCGGTCGGCAACACTGGACCCGCTGTGGACCAGATCGAGAAGGCAAAGTCGGTGTGCGCCCGATGCAACGTCACCGAGGTGTGCCTTCAGTACGCACTCGAGACCGGCCAGGACTCGGGAGTCTGGGGCGGCCTGAGCGAAGACGAGCGCCGCGCACTCAAGCGTCGCGCCGCACGCGCCCGCCGCGCTTCCTAGCGAGCCAGCACAACTACAGAACGCGAGCCTGCGGCCATCCGGTACTCCCGGAAGGCCGAGGGCTCGCTCTTTTGTGCCCGGCGAGCCGTCGCGCGCCGCGCCCCGGTGCATCCGCTCGTCGGGCCCACCTTATGAACATGGGCCCAGTTTATAAACTGGGCCCATGGACGGGGCCTGGGCCCCGTCCCGAAATCCGCGCAGAAATCCGCGCAGCAGGAGGGGGCTAGCCCTCCTGCATGAAGCGCAGGGGGATCTCGATCGTGACCTCGGTGCCGCTGCCCATCATGGTGTGCCAGTCGATGGTGCCGCCCAGCTCGCCCTGAATGAGAGTGCGCACGATCTGCGTGCCGAGCCCGGAGCCGACCTTGCCCTCGGGAAGCCCGGCACCGGTGTCGCGCACCATCACCGTGAGGGTCTCGTCGCTGCGCTGCGCCTCGATCGAGACCTCGCCCTCCCGCCCGGCGAGGCCGTGCTCGACCGCGTTCGTGACGAGTTCGGTGAGCACGAGCGCGAGCGGCGTCGCGTACGCGCTCGGCAGGGTTCCGAAGCTGCCGAATGACTTCGGGTGCACCGTGGTGTTGTGAGCGGATGCCACCTCCACCGTCAACAGCAGCACCCGTTCAAAGACGGCGTCGAAGTCGACGATCTGGCTGAGCCCCTCTGACAGGGTGTCGTGCACCACGGCGATGGCCGCAACCCGCCGCATCGCCTGGGTCAGCGCCTCGCGTGCCCGGTCGGATTGGGTACGCCGGGCCTGGATGCGCAGCAGCGAGGCCACGGTCTGCAGGTTGTTCTTCACCCGGTGGTGGATCTCCCGGATGGTGGCATCCTTGGTGATGAGCTCACGTTCCTGGTGCCGCAGCTCGGTCACGTCCCTGGACAAAATGATCGCGCCGATGCGTTCGCCCCGGTTGCGAATGGGAATGGCTCGGAGCGACACGGTGACCCCGCGCGCCTCGATGTCGGTGCGCCAGGGCGCCCGCCCAGTCACGACGAGCGGCAGGGACTCGTCGACCACGGCGGTGCCGGTGAGCAGGCTCGTAGTGACCTCGGCGAGCGACTCTCCCTCGAGTTCCTCCGCGAAACCCATCCGGTTGAATGCGGAGAGCGCGTTCGGGCTGGCAAAGGTGGTGAGGCCGTCGACATCGAGTCGCAGCAGGCCGTCCGACGCGCGCGGCGCGCCACGGCGCGGCCCGGTCGGGGCACCGAGGTCGGGAAAATCGCCAGAGGCGATCATGGCGAACAGGTCATTCGCGCAGTCGTTGAAGGTGAGCTCCTGACGGCTCGGCGTGCGCGCTTCACTCAGGTTGGTGTGGCGGGTGAGCACCGCAACCGGAGCAGCGGTCACTTCAGCACCGGTCGTACTCAGCCGGCGCAACACCGGGATGGCCCGCACCCGGGTGGGAGTCTCCTCGTACCAGTCCGGAGCGTCACGGTCGACGATCTTCGCCGTCTCAAAGGCTTCGGTGACCTGGTTGCGCCACTCCGCTTTGATGTGCTGGCCGACGAAGTCCCGGTAGAACAGCGTGGCGGCACTCGACGGGCGCGCGTGTGCGACCGCGACGAAACTGTCAGACGTTGTCGGAACCCACACGACGATATCCGCGAAGGCGAGGTCGGCCAGCAGCTGGCCATCCGCGACCAGCATGTGTAGCCAGTCCACATCTTCCGCGCTGCTGCGGCCCTGGGCAAGTACGAGATCACTGAGCGTCGACACTCTCCATAGCCTAGGTGTATCCGGCGGGTTACGTGGCCGGGGCGGCCTTACGGCCGCGCCACCTGACCCGCCGCGGCATCCGTTCTGATTCCCGGGCTGGAACCACGATGAGGTCCTCCAGTACAAACCGACGGATGCTCGCTCGAGCTGACGACTTCGGGCTCGCGTCCCGCAGGCTGCGGCCGGTCAAGACCGCAGCGTCGAGGGCGCCCTGATCGTGCGGCACCAGAATGGGCGATTCGATGCCGCCAAAGCGCAGCAGCATGGCCGCGACCTGCCCGCGCGGATTCAGCCCGACCGCGCTCGCCCGCACCTGGTTCATCACGACGCTGACCGTGCTGCTGCCGATCACCTCGGTGAGGTCACTCCAAGCGCGCAGAAACCGGGCCATCCCGACCGGGTCGGCCAGCCCACAGGCCACGACATGGTCGGCCACCCGCAGGGCCGTGACGGTGGCCGCGTTGCGCCGGGGTGCCAACATGTCGCTGGTCAGCTCTTCATCGCTTTCCAGACTGAACCCGGTGTCCAGCACGACGTAGTCCACCCAGTGCCGCAAGGCGTCGATGGTGCGGGTGACCCGTTCGGTCGACAGTTCCGGCCAGCGCGACGGTCGGCCGAGGCCGGTGAGCACCCAGAAGGCACCCTTGGGCGAGTTGTAGCGTTGCGCGATACGTTCGAGCTCTGATTGGTTCAAACTGTCGCTGCCGGCCAAACGGCAGGCAGCGGCAAAGCCGGGCGCTTCGTCGAGCATACCCAGGCTCGGAGCGATCGAGGCGCTGTAGGTATCGACGTCGGCCAACACGACGGTATGACCGGCCGCTGCGATTTCGGCCGCGATGTTGATGGCCAGTGTCGTGCGCCCCGGCGCGCCGGCCGGGCCCCACACCGCGATCACCGAGCCGGTATTGAGTGCGCCGCCGGTGAAGTGCCGCTCCCCCACCCGCAACGGAACGACAACCCCCGACACCAGCAAATCTTCAATCTCCGACCAATCGCAGGGTATCGCGACAGTTTCGTAGAGGCCCAGGGTGCCGGCGTGCCGCCGTTCCAATTCCGTCGCGGTCAGGGCGACAACGCGAATGCCGCGCTCGTCGCAGGCGGCGATCAGCTGGCCGGTCAGGGATTCCCGGCGACCACTGACGACCACGACGTGGGGTTGCCCATGGGACAGCGTCTCGAGGAACTCCCGGGCGGTATCCACGCGAGTGACCACGCTGTGCCCACAATCAATGATGTCGGCCAGCATGCGCTGCTCGGTCGCTCGGTCGAGCACGAGCGCGAGCCGGGCCATCAGGGCACCACCGGGGTGTTCACGGGAACGATCGCGAGGGCATCGCCGTTCATGATGGCCTCGAGCACCGCGCCCACGTTGGCCTTCGGCACGAGCATTTCCACGGATTGCCCACTGGAGGCGGCAATGATGCCGGTCGGTTCGACGATCCGCACGACGACAGCCTGCCCCACGAGAATCGTCGGCGGCGCGTACTCACTCGGCCCGGTCGCCCGCGCCGACCAGATGTCGACGACCGAACCGGCCGCGATCGAGGCGGCCAGTCGACCGGGAACGTCGACGACGACACTGGTCACATCGCTCCCCGACGATTCCCCGACCGCTGACCGGGCCACCAGTTCACCGGTCAGGATCGTCCGCGTGACGAGCAGCCCACCCTTCAAGCCGGTCGACGGAACCAGATACAGGTCGGCCGCGCCGCCGAGCTGCACCCGAGTTTCAACGAGGTCGGCCGCCCTCAGCTGGTCACCGACGGTCAGTGTGTGCCGTGCGGTATAGACCGCCGTAGTGCGATCAGTGCCGGCGACAATCGCGCCGACCCCCGCTATCGAAGCAGCGACCAGCACCAGCCCGATGATGAATCGGGGGTCAACCCAGAAGCGGCGGCGCGTGCGTGTGGGACGGGGTGTTTTCATCCGTTACCTCGCTTCTCTGAATCGATTCCGATGGTGCAATGGCCCTATCGTGCCCGACTTCGCTAAGTCGTGAAAAAGTTATCCACAACTAGCAGAGCCGAATAACGTGAATCTGCCAGAACGGCACGAGACGGTAGTGCAGAATCTCCGGCGCGCGGCGCAGCGTTCCGAGCGGATGCACCGCCAGATCGAGATGGTCACGCGCCACCCGGTCGATGGTTCCGGCCAGGACACCACCGCGGGTATCGAGTTCCACGAAGCGCCGCCGCCGGCACAGGTCCCGCAGCACAAAGGGAAAACCGACGCGTTCGATGAGCTTTCCGGTGGATTCTGACTCGACCGCGAGCGAGACCAGGCTCTGCTCCGCGCTGAGCACTACACCGGCGACGGCCGAGAGCGGGATCACGCACTGAGCCCGCCCATTGGCGGTGCCGGGCAGGTCCGCCGCGAGCCAGTCCCGGCCCAGCGTCGTCGGTCAAACCGAGAGGGTCTCACCGGACACCAGCACGATTCGCAGTTGCAGTGTGCCTCCGGGGCCGGCCGATCGCACCACGTTACTCAACCGGGTGCGCAGGGAGAGCTTTTCCAACCGCGTACGTTCCTCCTGCAGGCGCAGGTCAGTGGCCTCGGCGTGCAGCTCGCGTTCGAGTTGCCCTTCGAGGTCGTCAAACAGATTATCCCAGCGCACACGTTGAAAGTAGCCGACGCCGAGCGTTCTCGCTCGGGTTGTGCACAGGCTCTTTAAGCGCTCGACAGTGCAGCGATCAAGCTGCTTAGGTTTTGCGCCACAAGAGTTGCACGTTCGATATCAGGAGGAACAATGACGTCATCTGGTTCCGGGTCTGCCCGTCTGCAGGTCAACCCGTTGGAGCCCCGCGTCGACCAGCGCGCAGTCAGCCCGCGCGGTGCCGGCCCGAGACCAATCGGAACAGCGCACGGGCACGAAACAGAACAGCTCCTGCGCGCCCTCGCACTGCGGGCCATCGAGGTCATCGCCGGAGCCAGAGACCTCGAGCAGCTCGCGCGATGGGTCACCGACGACGTCTACGCCCATCTTCACATCCGTGTGACGATCGCCTCTCGTGCCAGAGCCATCACGGGAATCGTCGCGGAGAGGCCGAGACTGTGGATCGATCAGGTCAAAACCTGGCCGACCGAGACCGGCGGTTTCAACGCGGTGATCGTGGTGTACGACAAACGCCGCGCGCACGTCGTCTCCTTGCAGCTGGAAGCCCTGGACCAGCGCTGGAGAGCTACTGTACTCGTCGTCCTGTGAGGCCAGGACAGCCCGGCCAGCAGACGGATGCCCCACCCACCCATATCGACGCGCGCCGCCGGACGGGCGCACGTCGATGTGCTGGCGCGGGGTCTAGCTGTTCTTCTTACCCTGCGATCGGCGTTCGGCCCGGTTCACCGGGGCTGCACCCTCGGTTTTCTGCCCGAACGCTCCGCGCTGAGGGGGGCCGGCTGCTTCGGCCGGTTCGTCGTCGCTGGCCGCGACGGTGGCCGAGCGCCGGGCCCGGTCAGTGGCTGCCTGCTGAATCTGGCCGCGCTGGTTGCGCACCTCGACTCCGCCTGAGTCACTGGGTGCGGTGTAGCTGAGCTTCTCCTCCGGAGCGTCGGCCGGTGTGAGTCCCTTGGCAGCGACGACCGGCCCGGCGACAGCACCGGCCCCAGCAGTCACCTCAACGTCGAGGTTGAACAGGAACCCGACGGTCTCCTCGCGAATCTGACCCATCATCTGCTGGAACATGGCGAAACCTTCGCGCTGGTATTCCACCAGCGGGTCGCGCTGGGCCATGGCGCGCAGTCCGATACCGTCTTTCAAGTAGTCCATCTCGTAGAGGTGGTCCCGCCAGCGACGGTCGATCACCGAGAGCACGACACGGCGCTCCAGTTCGCGCATGGCCGGGGCTCCGAGGCTCTCTTCCCGGCGCGAATAGGCCAGCTTGGCATCAGAGAGAATCTCCCGGCGCATGAAGTCGCGGTTGATCTTGCCCTTGTCGCCGGCCTCGGAGACGACCTCATCGATGGTCAGTCCCACCGGGTAGAGCGTTTTGAGCTCGGTCCACAGTGCATCGAAGTCCCAGTCGTCACCGTTGCCGTCGCCAGCGTGCACATCGAGCACCTCGTCGATGACGTTGGTGAGGAAGGTCTGGGTGCGTTCGTGCAGGTCGTCACCCTCGAGGATGTGCCTGCGGTCTCCGTAGATGGCCTCGCGCTGACGGTTGAGAACGTCGTCGTACTTGAGCACGTTCTTGCGGATCTCGGCGTTGCGACCCTCGACCTGGGACTGGGCACTGCGGATGGCGCGGCTGACCACCTTGGATTCGATCGCCATGTCGTCTGGCACGCCCTGGCGGCCCATGAGGGCCTCGGCGGCACCGGCGTTGAACAGGCGCATGAGGTCGTCGGTGAGCGAGAGGTAGAAGCGGCTCTCGCCCGGGTCTCCCTGACGTCCGCTGCGCCCGCGCAGCTGGTTGTCGATGCGGCGTGATTCGTGCCGTTCGGTGCCGAGCACGTAAAGACCGCCGGCGGCGATCACCTTCTCGGCCTCTTCGGTGACGTTGGCCTTGACCACGGTGAACACGTCGTCCCAGGCGAGTTCGTACTCGTCGGGGGTTTCGACCGGGCTGAGGCCCTTGGCGTTCATCTCGGCAACGGCGAGGAATTCGGCGTTGCCGCCGAGCATCACGTCGGTACCACGACCGGCCATGTTGGTGGCGACGGTCACCGAACCGAGTCGACCGGCCTGCGCGACGATCGCAGCTTCACGGGCGTGATTCTTCGCGTTGAGCACCTCGTGACGCACGCCCTTCTTGGCGAGCAGGCGCGACAGGTACTCGCTTTTCTCAACGCTGGTCGTGCCGACCAGAACCGGCTGTCCCGCTTCGTGTCGTTCGACGATGTCCTCGACGACCTGACGAAACTTGGACTCTTCGTTCTTGTAGATCAGGTCGGACTGGTCGATGCGCTGCATCGGCTTGTTGGTGGGGATGGCCACCACGCCAAGCTTGTAGGTGCTCATGAACTCGGCAGCTTCGGTCTCGGCCGTTCCGGTCATTCCGGAGATCTTCGAGTACAGGCGGAAGTAGTTCTGCAGGGTGACCGTGGCCAGGGTCTGGTTCTCGGCCTTGACCGCGACCCCCTCCTTGGCCTCGATCGCCTGGTGGATGCCCTCGTTGTAGCGGCGGCCCATGAGGATACGGCCGGTATGCTCGTCGACGATGAGCACCTCGCCGTTCATGACGACGTAGTCCTTGTCTTTCTTGAACAGGGCATTCGCCTTGATGGCGTTGTTCAAGAAGGAGATCAGCGGCGTGTTGGCCGACTCGTACAGGTTGTCGATGCCGAGGTAGTCCTCGACCTTTTCAATGCCGGGTTCGAGCACACCGATGGTGCGCTTCTTCTCGTCGACCTCGAAGTCTTCGTCAGCAATGAGACGCTTGGCCAGGCTGGCGAACTCGTTGAACCAGCGGTTCGCTTCACCGGATGCCGGCCCGGAGATGATCAGCGGGGTACGGGCCTCGTCGATGAGGATCGAGTCGACCTCGTCGACGATGGCGAAGTAGTGGCCCCGCTGCACCATGTCGCTGGCCTGCCACGCCATGTTGTCGCGCAGGTAGTCGAAACCGAACTCGTTGTTGGTGCCGTAGGTGATGTCGGCGGCATACATTTCGCGACGCTGCGCCGGAGTCTGGCCGGAGAGGATGCATCCGGTCGTCATGCCGAGGGCGCGGAAGACGCGCCCCATGAGCTCGCTCTGGTAGCTCGCGAGGTAGTCGTTGACCGTGATGACGTGCACGCCGCGGCTGCTGATCGCGTTGAGATACGCCGCGGTGGTCGCGACGAGGGTCTTGCCCTCACCGGTCTTCATCTCGGCGATGTTGCCGAGGTGCAGGGCTGCTCCGCCCATGAGCTGCACGTCGAAGTGACGCAGTCCGAGGGTGCGCGTGCTGGCCTCGCGCACGGCGGCGAAGGCCTCCGGCAGCAGGTCATCGAGCGATTCGCCGTTGGAATACCGTTCCCGCAGGGTGACGGTTTCGTTTTTCAGCTCGTCGTCGGTGAGCTCATGGAAGTCTTCTTCCAGCGCGTTGATGGCTTTCGCATAGTTTTCGAGGCGGCGCAGAACGCGGCCTTCACCAACACGAAGAACCTTTTCAAGAATTGACGCCACGAATGTACTCCACTAGTCAAACGGTGCAGGCTCGTACTGCGGCAGCCCAATCGGACTTCTGCAGCACAAGCCTGCACCTCTCGTCTGGCAGATGCCAGAGCACCGACCTGGTCGGCGGCTAAGGCAATGCTAGTTGGTCAGTTGGCACGCCCGCTGGCAACGGGCACAGCCTCCTGCAACTCGCTCGACGAACCGTCGAGCTCAATGACCCCATAGTCCCAGCCCTTGCGGCGGTAGACCACGCTGGGACGCTTCGTCTCGATGTCCTGGAACAGGTAGAAGTCATGGCCGACGAGCTCCATGAAGTAGAGGGCATCGTCGACGGACATGGGAGCAGCCGCGAACACCTTGCGACGGATGACGACGGGGCAGTATTCCTCCTCGGCGGAGGCTTCTGGGGCATCCGCTTGCACAATCGGGATCGCGCCGGTGCGCACCCGCTCGAGCGTTTCGGGGTTGGCGGGGGTGATGTCGATGACGCTGAATCCCACAGCGGATGCCTCGTGCAGCGAGGTAGGACGGTGGGCCCCGCCGCGGTGCACCTTCTTGCGGTCTTTGGCGCGACGAACGCGTTCGAGCAGACGACCCAGCGCCACGTCGAAGGCGGCGTACTTGTCGGATCCGTCTGCTTCGGCCCGCACCAGCGGACCTTTGCCGATCAGGGTGAGTTCGACCCGGTCGTTGCCGACGGCAGCGCCGTTCTTCTCGTGGTGGCGGCTGACCTTAATCTCGAGCGCGACGGCCTTCTCGGCGAGGAGGGCAATTTTCTCGGCCTTCTCCGTCGCGTAATCCCGGAAGCGATCAGTGATCCCAAGGTTGCGTCCGACGATGTTAGTTTCCATGACGACCTCCAGTTTGGCGGACCGCCCGACAACTGGGCGATCATTACGCGCCTTTGTCTCCACCGTAGCCGTGACGGTCAGATAAGTCACAGTATTTATCCATCAGTTTGCCTAAGGAGGGTTGTGCGCGGGGAGCAGACGCCGTGTTTCCGCCAGTGCGGCCAGACCGACGACGATACCGCCCGCAGCGAACACGGCACGCCGCGCCTCGAGCAGGGTCGCGCCGGTCGTCACAATGTCGTCGACGAGGATCACCGACACCCCGTCGAGCGGATGCCGGGCGACAAGACTGTTGTTCTTGTTCGAGGCCCTCGCCGCCCGGCCGAGGCCCACCTGGTCGAGGGCCTCGGTGCGCTGCACGAGCACCGGGGATGAGTGCAGGCCGGCCCGGCGCAGCAGGGCGTCGACCGGGTGGTAGCCGCGTACGCGCCAGGCCAGGCGGGACGACGGAATGGTGACCAGGTGGATGTCGCGCGGGCTCCCGGGCTGATTCGGCTCGGTCAGGTTTGGCACGGCGACGAGCGCGGCCACGATGGCCGCTCGCAGCGGCGCGGCGAGCGCGGCGGCGGCATCCGTTCGACCGCCGTCTTTGTAGGCGGCGATCACGTGGCGGGCAGGACCCGCATAGGTCAGAGCGGCCCAGATGAGGGCGTCGTCGCGGGTGACCGCGTGCACGGCGGGCGCCAGCGCCAGCCGGCAGCTCGCGCACAGGGCACGGTCGACGGCACCGCAGCCGCTGCACTCGGTCGGCAGCAGCGTGGCCCAGGCGTTGCGGCCGGCGGCGGCCAGTCGATCGCGCAGCTGTCTACTCATGGCCTCAGTGTGCCGCGGGATGCCGGTGGGGACTGTGCGACCTCGCCAGCGGTGCACAAACGGGCCTGGACGCCCGCTGGGGAGGAGAAGCTAGCCGCCGAGGCCTTGCTGGGTGGCGAGCAGGGTCACGTCTCCGATGCGGGCCTGCCAGCCCGCTCCGCGTTGCACCTCGAGGCTGCCGGTGTCGGTGAGGGCTCGCAGGTCGCGCACCGAGTTGCTGCCGACGATGAACCGGCTGCTGACCGGGGATTCCAAAACGGTACTGACGCCGCCGATCTGTTGGGCGACGATGCGGGTCTCGCCACTGGGCAGCAGGCTGAGCGATGCGACGGTCAACTCGTTGATCCAGGTGGCGCCCTGGCCGACCCCGCCGCCCGATGCCAGCAGCACGGGCGCGCCGATGCCGGTCGGCACAACGCCGGTGCGAATGATGGAGGCGACCACGAATCGGGTCTCGGAACCGGTGCCGAGCAGCGCGATCAGTCGGGCGCCGTCTCTGGACACCTTCAGCGACGAGATCGACGTGGCCTCCGGCCATGGCGTCGGCAGTACGGTCGCCTCCCCCGACGGGCCATAGACGACCAGTGCGCTCGGATCGTTGGCCGGCACTGACCAGACGAAGCGGTCGTTGTCGATCGAGGGTGCGAGCAGTCCGGCACGCGTATCGAGCAATTGGGGGTCGTCGCCGGCCCGCACGAGGTAGACGCCGTCGCTGGCCAGTACAGCAGCCGATCCCTGCCCCGAAGCGAGCGTCACCGCGGTCGGGGCCAGCTGGGCGATGGCGTCAGACAAACCGTCGAGCGGGGTGACGCTCTGCCCGGTCGCGGCGAGAAAACCGAACTCGTCGCCGCGCAGCACGAGCGCCCTGGCATCCACGCGCGGATCCACGAGCGGAGCGCCGGACTCCAGATCAGTGATGGCCTGGGAGTTCTGGTCGATGGTGATTTCGACGGTCAGGCCCGTCGGCAGGCTCGCCGCCAGTTGGGCCTTCATACGCTGCAGGGTCTGCCGATCGGCGTTGAGGGCTTCGCTGTTCAGGTCGACCATGGCCTGCCGCCCGACGACCTGCACGGCGTCGGCGGTGAGCTTGGAGCCTTCCGGAAACGCCGTGGCCACGGCGCCGGTCAGCCAGGCGCTCGGTCCGTTCAGGACGGCATTGACCAGTTTGGTCGGAGCGGATGCCCCGCGCGGAAACCAGCGCAGGTCCGGCACCAGAAACCGAAATCCCGGGTCGTAGAAGTAGACCGGCTGGGCGCTGAACACGTCATTGAAGGTGTTCTCATCGATCACGGTGCCGTTCGGGGCCGCGCTGATGCGCCACTGGCCGCCGATCTGCGCAAATTCGTAGCGCAACGGTACCGGGCTCGCGTCGACCTCGCGGTATTCCCCGGACTGGTCTACTTCGGCGATCGGTGTGACGGCCACGAGGGTGGTGGCGTCGTCGATGACGGTCAGGGTGCGCCCTGAACCGTTATCGACGGTGACGCCCGCAGTAGGATCCCAACTGGATTGAAACGCCGGAGCCAGAAACTGGCGGGCGATGTCGTAGTTGTTCTCCGGGCTGGAGGAGGCGTCGATGAATCCGCGCAGGATGGACTCGATCGAAGCATCCTTTTGCGGTAGTGCGGGCAGAAAGACCGGCGCCGGATTGTCGTCGGGCGCGATGTCATTGCCGGCGTGCACCACGCCGTCGCGCGGTATGCCGGTGCAGCCGCCGAGACCGACGGCGAGACTGACCGCTACGAGCAGCGCCGGAACGACGCGCCAGGCTGAACTGCGACTACTCATGCTGGCCCCCGCCGATTCCGGGCACATGCCCGATTTCGCCCAGCGCGGCCGTGGCGTCGTCGGGCGGCAGCGGGATCGGGGACGATTCGAGCATGGCGCCGGCCGTGCGCGGCAGAGTCAGTCGAAAACACGACCCGTCGCCGGGGCTCGACCAGACCTGCAGCCAGCCGTTGTGTATGCTCGCGTCTTCGCGCGAGATGGCCAGCCCCAGTCCGGTCCCGCCGATCGTGCGTTGGCGTGAGGGATCAGCACGCCAAAACCGGTCGAACACGTGCGCGACCTCGGCCTGGCTCATGCCGAGCCCGTAGTCACGCACGGCGAGCGCCACCGCGTTCGCGTCGCTGTCGACCGAGACCACGACGGGTTTGCCCTCACCGTGCTCGATGGCGTTGCCGATGAGGTTGTGCAGCACCCGACGGATGCGCCGCGGATCGACGTCGGCGTTCAGGTACCCGCCGGGGGCGAGAAGTCGCAGGTCGCTGCCCTTGGTCTCGGCGAGGGAGCGGAGGCTGTCGATGGCATCCTCGGCGAGGTAGACCAGATTGGTCGGTTCACTTTCCAGCTCCACCGACCCGGCGTCGTAGCGGCTGATTTCGAGAAGGTCGCTCAGCAGCAGCTCAAACCGTTCGACCTGGGTGTGCAGCAGCTCGGCGGTGCGGCCGGTGGCCGGCGGAAAAGTCGCCCGCTGGTCGTACAGCACATCGCCGGCCAAGCGGATGGTCGTGAGCGGCGTTCGCAATTCGTGCGAGACATCCGATACAAAGCGTTGCTGCACTTCGGACAGGTCGGCGAGCTCACGAATCTGGCTCTGCAGGCTGTCGGCCATACCGTTGAACGAACGGGCAAGCGTGGCGATGACGTCTTCACCCTTCTCGGGAATGCGCACTTCCAGGTCACCGGAGGCCAGCTTCTGGCTCGTCTCGGCGGCCACGCGCAGCGGCGTGACGACGAAGCGCACGACGATCCACGATACGGCCCCGATCAGCAGCACGAGGGTGACACCGGCCACTCCGAGGGTCTGCTGTACGAACAGGAGCGTCGCTTCGGCATCCTGCAGGCTGTACGCGATGTACAGCTCGTAGCGGCCGGCCACCGGAACCGTGATCTGCGACCCGACCACGATGCCGGGAATGGTCGTGGCATCCTCACCGGTCAGGGTGACCGACTGCCAGAACTGATCGCCGTCGTTGGCCTGCACCTCGGTGCGCAGGTCGGTGCCGATCACACCGGTGGATTGCCCGAACGTCGAGGAGTCGAGCGGCGCGACGGTCGACGGATCCTGCCCAGGCACCCGCAGCACGGCGACCAGCCGGCTCGAGGAGGCGGCCGAGATCGAGGTGCGGGCCGAACTGAGCAGGTTCTGCACCTGCACCCGGTCGGTGGCATCGGAGGAATCGAACAGGCTCTGCGCGGAGCTGGTGGCACGGTCGGATTCGAGCAGCACCTGGCTGAGTCGTGATTGAAACAGGTCGTTGCCGATGCTGACCGACATGTAGACGCCCACCACCAGAATCGCCAGCCCGGACAGCGCGACCGAGATCGTCACCGTACGAAATTGCAGGGAGGAACGCCACGACGCGCGCACCAGCCTCGGCCAGTTACGCGGCCTGCTCCAATAGGTCAGCTGGGGCACGGTTTGAGAAACCGTTTCTGCGGGAATCGCCGGGCACACATGGGCGGTCGTAGTTCTCTAGCTGACCGTGCCGGCGCGATAGCCGACACCGCGCACCGTCATGACGATCTTCGGATTGTCGGGGTCATGCTCGACCTTGGCGCGCAGCCGCTGCACGTGCACGTTCACCAGCCGGGTGTCCGCCTTGTAGTGGTAGCCCCAGACCTGTTCCAGCAGCATCTCGCGGGTGAAAACCTGCTGGGGTTTGGACGCCAGGGCGAGCAGCAGGTCGAATTCGAGCGGGGTCAGATTGATCGCGGCCGTTCCGCGGGTGACTTCGTGGCCGACCGCGTTCACCACGAGGTCACCGATGTGCAGGGCGAGGGCACCGTCGGCTGCGGGCGGGCGCAGGCGCGTGCGAATGCGGGCGACCAATTCCTTGGGGTTGAACGGCTTCACCATGTAGTCGTCGGCGCCGGACTCGAGACCCTTGACCACGTCGGTGGTGTCGGACCGCGCGGTGAGCATGATGATCGGGACCCCCGATTCTGCGCGGATCAGCCGACACACTTCGATCCCGTCGAGGCCGGGCAGCATGAGGTCGAGCAATACCAGGTCGGGCTTCTCGGTGCGAAACGTCTCGAGGGCGAGGGACCCATCGGCGCAGAACCCCGGATTGAAGCCTTCGCCGTGCAAAACGATGCCGATCATCTCGGACAGGGCGGTATCGTCATCGATAACCAAAATTCGTGCAGTCATGGGTCTCTTTCCAGAACGTCAGTCACGTGTGTTCTGATGTGGTTCGCTCAGCAGATTGCCCGATGAGTACGGCAAAGTCTGGCATAAGAGTAGCTGAGCGCGCTGACAGAGTGCCTCTGAGCGCATTTCTTGATCGACCTGTGCCAGCATTGAATGGTGACAGACCCCTGGCAAGCCCCCGACGCCCCCGTTGCACCGCGCTACGGGGAGTTCGCGCCGCCCGTTTCGCCCGATCAGAGCGCGCCGCATCCGTACGGTTCGTACCCGGGCGGCCCGTACCCGGACGGCGCCCCCGGCCAGGGCTGGGCGCCCCCGCCCAAGCCGGGGCTGATTCCACTGAGACCGATCGGATTCGGTACGCTGCTCGGCGCGTCGTTCCAGGTCTTGCGCCGCAATCCGAAGGCAACCTTCGGCAGCGGTCTGATCGTGCAGGCCGCGATCAGGCTCATCACCGTGGTCATTGTCGGGCTCGTCACGTTCTGGGCCATCGACCGCATCGACAGCGCCCCGCTCGACCAAAAGGATGCCGTCACCGCCGGCTCGTTACTGGCCGGCGCGCTGTCCGCCATCATCCCAATCGCCCTGTCACTCATCGCTTCGGCCCTGCTGCAGGCCGTCATCGTGCTCGAAGTGGCCCGCGCGACCCTCGGCGAGAAACTACGGCTCGGCGCACTGTGGCGCACAGCGGCGACCCGTCTCTGGCCGCTGGTGCTGTGGACCGTGCTGTTGACCGTGGCACTCTTCATCGGCGTGGCCGTGATCGCCGGCATTGTCGTGGCGCTGATCAGCGTCGGCGGTACCGCCGGATTCGTGGCCGGCGTTCTGGTCGGCATCTTCGGCGGCCTGCTGCTCGCGGCCGTGAGCGCGTTCCTGTATGCCAAAACCAGTGTCGTGCCGAGCCTGATCGTGCTGGAGAAACTGGGCGTGCGGGCATCCGTTGTTCGATCGTGGTCACTCACTCGCGGCTACTTCTGGCGCACCCTGGGCGTACTGCTGCTAATCGGCCTGATCGTGCAGGTGATCACCCAGATCATCACCACGCCCGTATCACTGCTCATGGGAATCGGCGCGTCGCTGATCGACCCGAACGGGGCATTCACCGACGAGACGACCTACATCATCACCGCCCTCAGCCTGATCATCGCTATCCCGGTGGCCGCAGTGGCGGCCGTCGTGCAGTCGGCGGCCATAGCGCTGATCTACCTCGACCTGCGCATGCGCAAGGAGGGGCTCGACCTCGAGCTGGCGCGCTACGTGGAATCGGCGGCGCAGGGCGGCGATGTTCCCGACCCGTATCTGGTACCGACCGCTCCCGGCACGGGGTATCCGGCGGCATGACCGCTCTGGGCCTGGCGCAGCTCGGATCGCTGGTTGACCGCTTCACGTTCGGCGTGCCGCGTGATGTACCGGTGGTTCCCGACGCGCCAGAGGCCCGCCAGTGGCTTCGCGAGGAACTCGCCAAAGCCCCGTACGCCGCCGCCCGGCCCACCTGGTTCGACCGGGCGTCCCAGGCCTTTTTGGACTGGCTCCAGTCCCTGACCATCAGCGGCGACGGCAATTTGAAAGACTGGCTGCCGATTGTCGCGGTCGTGCTGGTGCTCGCGGCGCTTGTGGCCGGCTGGCTGCTGTTCGGCGCCCCCAGGCTGGCCAGGCGACGCCGCGCCGCTCTCGACCTGTTCGGCACGATCGACCAGCGCAGCAGCGCCGAGATGCGCACGGCCGCCGAGGCAGCGGCGAGCTCAGGCGACTGGAGCCTGGCCTGCGAGGAAATTTTTCGCGCCCTGGCCCGCGGCCTCGCCGACCGCGCGGTGCTCGCTGTCTCGCCCGGCACGACCGCGCACGATTTTGCCACCCGAGCCCGGCAGGCCTTTCCGGCGCATGGCCCGGCCCTGGCTCTCGCCGCCGATACCTTCGACCGGGTGCGCTATCTGGAGCAGACCGGCACCGAGCCCGACTATCGCGCTCTGGCCGCGCTCGAGGCCGAGTTGCGCTCTGCGATGCCCGTCGTGCTGGCCCCGCTGGCCGAGGCGGGTCGGTCATGAGCGCGACGCTGACGTCTCCAGCGGATGCCGCTGCGCCCGGCTCCCGCGCCGGTGGCGGCCCTGCGAGCGCCACGACCGTGGCAACGCCGACCCTGCGCGCGCTGCTTCGCCGCTCCTCGTTCTGGGTGATCGCCGCTGCCTGCATACTGGCCATCGCCATCATCGCCGTGCTCGTCTCGGGTGGCAGTCAGGCTGCCGGCCGGGCACTGGCCGGGGACAACGCGGCTCCGGCCGGGTCGATGGCCCTGGTCGAAGTGCTTCGCCAGCAGGGCGTCACCGTGACTCTGGCCAGTTCCCTGGCCGAGGTGCGCGGAGCGGTCGGCGCGGATTCCACCGTGCTGCTCTATGACGAGAACAGCTACCTCGACCAGTCGCAGCTGAGCGAACTCGGCGACCTCGCCGCGCGCACGGTGGTCGTTGCACCGGATTTCTTGGCCCTGCAGTCGCTGGCGCCCACCGTGGGCTTCGGCGGTGTCTCCGATGCGGAGACGCTGACGGCCGACTGCTCGGTTCCGGCCGCAAGCCGGGCCGGGGAGCTGGTGCCGGGCGGCGACACCCTGTCGATTCCGCAGGGCGAGCATCCGCTGGTCACCGGCTGCTTTCCGAGCGGCACCGACACCTTCTCGCTGGTGCAGGTGCAGAACGAACTAACCGGCGGCCTCGTCTCGCTTGTGCCCGACCCGCGCGTGTTCAACAACGAGAACGTGACCGGCTACGGCAATGCGGCGTTCGCCCTCGGCCTGCTCGGGCCGAGCGACTCGCTGGTCTGGTACCTGCCGACCCTGGCCGACCTGCCCCGCACGGGGCCACCCTCACTCGCCGAGCTGACGCCCGGCTGGGTCACCCCGGTGCTCGTGCTGCTCGCGCTCGTCGGCGTCGCCGCTGCCCTCTGGCGCGGCCGGCGCTTCGGGCCGCTCGTAGCCGAAAATCTGCCGGTAACGGTGAAGGCGAGCGAGACCATGGAGGGTCGCGCCCGACTCTATGCGCGCAGCAACGCCCGCCTGCGGGCGATCGACGCCCTGCGCGTGGGCTCCGTGCAACGCCTGGCCGGAACCGTCGGCCTCGGCCGGCTCGCCCACCTGGACGAGGTCATCGCCACGGTGGTGCTTCTCACCGGCCGCGCCCCCGACGAGGTTCGCCGGGTTCTCGTGGGGGCGATCCCCGTCTCCGATGCCCAGCTGATGGAGCTCGGAGGCGCCCTGCAGGCCCTCGAAACGGCGACCAGCCAGGCCGTGCGGGCCGGGGCTCCGGCATCCGCTTCTTCTGAAATCTTCACCCCTCCAGCCGAGAGAATGGACCCATGACGACTCCCACTGATCAGATCGACACCGCGCCGACCAACGCAGCGGATGCCGCCGCGCTGCGGGCCGTCCTCAACCGGGTGCGCACCGAGGTCGGCAAGGCCGTCGTCGGGCAGGACGGCGCGGTCACCGGGCTGATCATCGCGCTGCTCGCGCGCGGCCACGTGCTGCTCGAGGGCGTGCCGGGCGTAGCGAAAACCCTGCTCGTGCGCACCCTCAGCCACGCACTCAGTCTCGACACCAAACGAATCCAGTTCACGCCCGACCTGATGCCCGGCGACGTGACCGGGTCGCTCATTTACGACGCCAAGGCCGGCGAATTCGAGTTTCGGCAGGGGCCGGTATTCACGAACATCTGCCTCGCCGACGAGATCAACCGCACGCCGCCGAAGACGCAGTCCGCGCTGCTCGAGGCGATGGAGGAGCGTCAGGTCAGCGTCGACGGCGAGTCGCTGAAGCTGCCAGAGCCGTTCATCGTGGCGGCGACCATGAACCCGATCGAATACGAGGGCACTTATACGCTGCCCGAGGCACAGCTCGACCGGTTTCTGCTCAAGCTCGTGCTCGAAGTGCCTCAGCGGGTCGATGAGATCGAGGTGCTGCGCCGCCACGCGGCCGGCTTCAACCCGCGCGATCTGGCCGGTGCCGGTGTGAGCGCGGTTCTCGGCGCGGCCGAACTCGCCGCGGCGCAGGATGCCGTCGCTCGGGTCGGGTCGAGCGCCGATGTGCTCGCCTACATCGTGGACCTGGCCCGCGCCACCCGCACGAGCCCCTCGGTCAAGCTCGGGGTCAGCCCTCGCGGCACGACCGCCCTGCTCGCCGCGACCAAGGCGTGGGCCTGGCTGAGCGGCTACGACTCGATCACCCCCGACCACGTGCAGGCCATGGCGCTGCCGGTCTGGCGGCACCGTGTGCAGCTGCGCCCCGAAGCCGAACTCGAAGGCGTCTCGGTCGATGCGATTCTGCGCGGAGTGCTGCAGCAGGTTCAGGTTCCGATCTAACGATGACGCTCAGCGGACGGTTCGTTCTTCTCCTCGCCCTCGGCGCGGTGCCCATCGTGCTGTTCGGGCCCTCCGTGGAGGCGGCGGCCGGCGTGCTCGCCCTCTGGCTGATCTTCGTGCTTCTGCTCGGCAGCCTCGACCTGGCGCTGGCCGCGTCGCCGCGCGCCGTTTCGGTCGAACGGATGCTGCCCGCCCGCGTTCGCCTCGGCGAATCGGCCACGAGCGAGTTGTACCTGACGAATACCGGTCGTCGGCGCCTGAACGCCGTGGTGCGGGATGCCTGGCAGCCGTCGGCGGGTGCCGGCCTCGTGCGCGGCCGGGTGGTGATTCCGCGCGGCGAACGGCGCCTGGTCTCGCTGACGCTCACTCCGTTTCGGCGGGGGGAGCGCCGGGTCGAACAGGTGACGGTGCGCTCCCTGGGGCCGCTGGGTTTGTGGAACCGTCAGGCGACACTGAACGCGCCGGGGCGCATCCGGGTTCTGCCGCCGTTTCACGCCCGCAAACACCTCCCCTCCCGCATCGCACGACTCAAGGAGCTCGACGGACGCACGAGCGTGATGGTGCGCGGGCAGGGCACCGAGTTCGACTCGCTGCGCGAATATGTGCGCGGTGACGATGTGCGCTCGATCGACTGGCGGGCCACGGCCCGGCGGGCCGACGTCATGGTGCGCACCTGGCGGCCGGAGCGCGACCGTCGGGTCGTGATTCTGCTCGACACCGGCCGCACGTCCGCAGCCCGCGTCGACAACGAGCCCCGGCTGGACACCGCCTTCGAAGCGGCCCTGCTGCTCGCAGCCCTCACCTCGGTGGCCGGCGACCGGGTGGACTTTCTCGCCTTCGACCGCCGGGTGCGTGGCCGGGTGCAGGGCGCGACCGGCGCGGCGCTGCTGTCGCAGATGGTCGATTCCATGGCGCTGATCGACCCGGAGCTCATCGAAATGGACTGGGCGGCCGTTCCCGGCCAGGTGCGCGCGGTCACGAGCCAGCATGCCCTGGTCGTGCTCCTCACCTCCATCGACGCTGCGGGAGCGTCGACCGGGCTGCTGTCGGTGCTGCCGCAGCTCACCAAGCGGCACACGGTGGTCGTGGCCTCCGTGCTCGACCCAGCTACCGTGCTGGCGGCGGCCACCCGCGGCGGACGCGACGAGATCTACCGCGCGGCGGCCGCTGAGCGTGCCCTGCTCGACGTGGCGCGCGTGTCGGCCGCCATCCGCCAGCTGGGAGCGGATGTCGTCACCGCCTCCCCCGCGCAGCTTCCGCCCGCCCTGGCTGACCGCTACATCGCGCTGAAGGCGGCCGGGCGGCTCTGACTCACGCGCTGTAAATGCGCGTACTCCCCGCTTCGAACTCACTGAGGTCGCCGGTTTCTCCGGCCCTGCTTGCGCGCCCGCCGACCACGATCATGTAGCCCAGGAACGCGCCGAGCGCCACCGCTCCGATGCCGATCTTGATCGGCCACGGCCAGGGCTGCGAGGTGACGAAGCCCTCAATAATGCCCGACACCAACAGCACGAACACCAGTCCGATCGCCACGGTGAACAGTGCTCGGCCGTCTTCGGCGAGTGCCTGACCTCGGGTACGTGCGCCGGGGGCGATCCAGGCCCAGAAGATGAGCAGTCCGCCGGCAGCCGCAACGAAGATCGCCGTGAGCTCAAGCAGCCCGTGCGGAGCAATGTAGAGAAAGAACACGTCGCCCTTGTCGTAGGCGAACATGATGGCGGCCGTGGTGCCGAGGTTCATGGCGTTCTGCAGAATGATGAATGGCACGTAGACCCCGGTGATGCCGAAGGCGATGCACTGCGCGGCGATCCAGGCGTTGTTGGTCGAGACGAATCCGGCGAAGGAGGCCGCCGGGTTCGCTGAGTAGTACCCCACGAAGTCCTCGTTGGCCAGTTGCGCGAGTTGCGCCTCTGTTCCCAGGTTGGCCAAGACCCTTGGATCGTTGTAGGCCCACACGGCGTACAGTCCAGCGACGACGACCGTGACCACGGCGACCGCGAGGGTGAGCCAGCGAAGCCGATATAGGGCCGCGGGGAGCTGGGCAACGAAAAACCGGGGAAGCTGCGCCAACACATTGACACTCACGCCGGTGAAGCGCAGCCGGGCGCGGGACAGGCCGACCGACAGCCGGTCGCCTTCCAGGGTAGAGCCGGCGGTCGATTTGATCGCGGAGAGCTGAGTGGCCCCGGCCTGATATCGCTCGATCAGCTCATCCGACTGGGCACCGGACAGACCCCGCCGGGCACCGAGCTCGGTCAGGCGGTCCCAGTCGGCGCGGTGCGCGGCCGTATATGCGTCGAGATCCATCTGGTTCAATAGTAGACATGAAGGAGACCGCGCGTCCCACCGACCGTGCAGCTGATTTTGACCGTGACGATGAACTCGTCACCGGTGAGGCGGTCGCGCTCGACGTGCGGCCGGCCAGCGTCATCCTCCGCGGCGCCGGTGCGATCATCGACGCGATCGCCTATCTGGCCCTGTACCTGCTCATTCTTCTGGGCTTCTATCTGAGTTTCGCGGTCTATACCGACGCCGCGCTCACCCAGGCACTGAACGTTGTTGCCCTCGTCTTCTCGCTGGTGGTCGTGCCGGTCCTGGTCGAAACCCTCACGCACGGCCGCTCGCTCGGCAAGTTCGCCATCGGCGCCCGCATCGTCCGAGACGACGGCGGAGCGATCTCCCTGCGTCACGCGTTCATTCGCGCCCTGACCGGCGTGCTCGAGATCATCATGACCGTCGGAGGTCTCGCCGCCATCACAGCCCTGCTCAATGGGCGTTCCAAGCGCCTCGGCGACCTGCTGGCCGGTACCTACAGCCAGCACGAACGTGTGCAGCGCAATAAAGAGGTCCCGCGGCCCCTACCCGACGCCTTGCTGCCCTGGTCGCAGACGGTCGATATCGCGCGCCTGCCCGACCGCCTCGCCCGTCGTGTCGCCCAGTACCTGCGCCAGTCGTCCCATCTGACCCCCGTGACCCGCGAACATCTGGCTCAGTCCCTCGCCGCCGAGGTCGCCCCCTTCGTCTGGCCGCTGCCTGACGCTCCGGCCGAGTATTTCCTCGTCGGCGTAGCCGCCGTGCGCCGTGAACGTGAGTACACCGCCCTCATCCTCGAGCGCGAGCGTCTGGCCCGGCTCGCGCCGATCCTGACCGGTCTCCCCCACGGCTTCCCCAACCGCTAGCTAAACAGCGGAGGGCACGCCTTCTCCTGTTCCGTCCTGAGAGCCAAGCAAAAGCTGCGGGATATAGCAAGCGGATGGTGGATCTCGGAGACAGTCACAGAACCGCAAGCGCCTATTGCCCGCTGCGCGTTGCCCGTCGCCAAACGCTGGCTCTCACCACCGCTGTCGCACGTCGTAACTCGCGCAGAGTTCAGATTGTGGGTGGGGTGTCGGGATATTCGTGGGGTGCCGAGTTCGAGTGTTTGAGCTGAGCAGCGGATGTCCCGGCACCCCGCAAGGGGGGACGACGGGGTCTCGCAAACGTGACGGAACGCGGTCGCCGGAGACCGGCTTAACGAAAACAGGGCCACCCGTGGGTGGCCTGTTAACGCAAAAAAGCCATCCCCGGAGGGATGGCTTTTCTGGTGTTTCTAAGTTAAGTCCGGCGGTGTCCTACTCTCCCACAGGGTCCCCCCTGCAGTACCATCGGCGCTGAGAGTCTTAGCTTCCGGGTTCGGAATG
>NZ_SOGP01000007.1:0-25444 GCF_004403435.1 Cryobacterium sp. TMT1-66-1 | reverse complement strand
GCGCTTGATCTCCTCGAGCTCTTCGCTCGTTGGACCGGTCCGTTCTCCCGCGTCGGATTGCGCCTGCCTGACCCACTTCCGCAACGTTTCCGGGCCGACATTGAGTTTGGGGGCCAGTTCGCGGCACACGGCCCACATCGACGGATAATCCTTCACACGATCAACCGTCATACGAACCGCTCGCTCACGAACCTCATCTGAGTATTTCTTGGGCATAACCGAATCCTTTCACTAGAAAGAAAGCGGCAGGAAATCAGGGACGGTTCAATGTCCCCCAGCTCCTGACGGAGATTCACCGTCTCGTCCGAACTCTGAAAAAGCTTGTCGCCGATATCTTCGCGTTCTTCGTCCGACCGGGAGCCTCGAACTGGCACGACCGAAGCCATCAACGGAAGGCGAGAGCATCTCTGCGGCAAAGCCTTGGACTTCCGAAATCTGACGCAATACGAAGCCCGCTCGCTCCTCAAAGCCGAAGGATTCCAACGCCAACTCCACCCCATATTTCGAAGAGTCACATTGATCAAAATGCACCCAGTTTCGGCGCCAGTCGGTTCAACCGGGCCAAGACGGCAGCCTATTGAGGCTGATTCCCCATGGAGTTCATCCGGAACATGATCGTGGCCGTTGTCTCCATTCGCAACCGTAAGGGATTCTCCACAAAACGGAAGTAGAATATTCCGGCACAAATGCCTACCGCGATTGCACCGACGAATACGACTGTCGGGGGAAGGCCGAACGGCATATGCGTGACCGCGGATGAGTAGACCATCAGGGCGAGGATGTGCACGAGGTAAATGGAATATGATGCATCGCCTATGCGACCACTGATGCGTGCGGCAATCCCCGTGGAAGGTCGCTCAAAAGCAATTACTGCAATGAAGATTGCTGCGCCAGGTACTCCCCACCAGAAGACGCGCTGGAGGCTTAACGTACCATCTACAATATTGGCAACCTCGGAGACGTCGCCGAATCCCATTACGGCTTGCACAACTAGGACAAGGCCACCGCTTAAACCGAGGGCAAGCCAACCTACTCGAGCGGTCTCTAGCGCGCGTCGCTTCCAGAGCGAATACGCACCGATCCCCAGCGCGAACTCAAGGAAGATCGGATTCGTGACCCATTGGAGCAGGAAAATATCGTCCGGCAGCACAACGCCCAGCCCGACGAGCGCGACGATCCCCAGGGACAGCCATTCGATCTTATCGCCGAGTCGTAGAAGCACCATCAGGGCAACGAGCAGGTAAAACGTGAACTCGAACGAGAGGGTCCAGCCGACATCCAGGGGAGGCATTGTGAAGGTTGAGGTGTCGAACCAGGGGATAAACAGAAATAGGTTAGCGATGGAAATCGGGTTGATCGAAGCACGTTGAGCAATCGTGATTGCAATAAGAATGAAACTGATGATGATGTATGGCGGCGCAATTCGTAGCCATCGCATCACCAAGAAGTTTCGGGATGCTCGCGGACCATTACGGTTCGCCACCGAATTCGCCATCACAAATCCGCTAATGACGAAGAACAGGTCAACCCCGATCGCACCGAAGTTCTCTAAATGCAACCATTGGTTCATAAAGAATCTTTCACCGTGCATGCTAGCTAGGTCAACGGAATGGGCGATAAGCACAAGAACTGCCGCGTACCCGCGCATGCTCTGAATGCTGGTCAGTCGCTTTGTCTTCTCACGCTTAGCCCTGAAAGGCATGATTTTTTCCCCCGTAGTCATACTCGGATTATGCCACTCCAATGTTTCGTCACAGCTTCCGAACCCATTGGCTCGACCCCTAGGGCTGGCCCCGCTGACGGGCCTGGCGTCGATGTCGATGTCAGCGCTCTTTGAAAAGTAGGCCAGTTTCGCTCCTCGAAAGTAGACCACCCACCACGATTGGATGTGTGATTACAGTGCCGGATTGGGCAGAGATTCGGCACCTTCACGTCAGTGAGGGCATGTCGGTGCGGGCGATTGCAAAGCAGCTGGGCTTGTCACGGGTGACGGTCACCCGTGCGGTTCATTCGGCCGGGCCTCCGCAGTATCGTCGAGATCCGGGACCGTCAGCTTTCGACGATTTCGAAGCCGACGCACGGCGCCTGTTGACAACGACGCCATCGATGCCAGCGACGGTGGTGGCGGAGCGGGTGGGCTGGAGAGGGTACATCGTCGTAGTTTCGGAAGAAGATCACGCACCTCAAGCCCGAGTTCGCGCCGAAGGACCCCGCAGACCGGATCACCTATCGGGCGGGGACCAGGCGCAGTGCGACTTGTGGTTCCCACCAGCAGATATTCCCTGGGGCGGCGGCCGGACCGGGTCACCGCCGGTGCTGGTGATCGTCGCGTCGTACTCACGGTTCATCACCGCGGTGATGTTGTCGTCACGGACGACGGAGGATCTGCTCGCAGGGATGTGGCTGTTGCTGTCGGAGCAGCTCCAGGCGGTCCCGCGCCGCTTGATCTGGGACAACGAGGCAGGGATCGGGCGGCGCAACAAACTCGCCGACGGTGTCGCTGCGTTCTGCGGCGCATTGGCGACGAAGATCGTGCAGTTGAAGCCCTACGACCCAGAATCCAAAGGAATCGTCGAGCGGGCCGACCAGTTCCTGGAAACGTCGTTCCTGCCGGGCCGCACGCAGCTCCGGCAGTGGCTGCCTACGGCCAACACCCGCACGGTCCGCGCCCTGCAGGCGCGACCCCTCGACCGGGTTGCCGAGGACCGGGCGGCGATGCTAGCCGTTCCGCCGCCCCCGCCGGTCGGATTCAGGGCGCAGATTCGATTGCCCCGGGACTACTACGTTCACGTGTTCGGCAACGACTATTCCGTCGATCCTGCCGCGATCGGGCGGATGGTTGACGTTCATGCCGATCTGACCCGAGTGACGGTGCGGCTGGGCGGGCAAATCGTCGCCACCCATCTGCACGCCATGGGGTCGGCTGCGACCATCACGGATCCGGAGCATGTGACTGCGGCGAAAGCGTTGCGGGTCCGGTTTCAGACACCGACTCCGGCCGAGGCCCCGGAGTCATTGGAGCGGGACCAGGCCGACTACGACACCGCGTTCGAGGTCAGTTTCGATCCCGATGCGGAGGTCGCTTGATGAGTTCGGACACGATCAAGCAGATTGATTTCCTCTCCCGCGCCCTCAAAGCACCACGCATCCGTGACGCTGCCGTTCGCCTGGCCGATCAAGCCCGCGAAGCGGGTTGGTCCCACGAGGACTACCTCGCCGCGGTCCTCGACCGTGAAGTCGCAGCCCGTGATGCGTCCTGAGTCCAGTTGCGCATCCGCGCGGCCGGGTTCCCGTCCCGGAAGACGCTCGACGACTTCGTCTTCGACCACCAGCCCTCATTGAAGCGGGACCAGATCATCCACCTCGGCGGTGGTCTCTTCCTTGAGCAGGCCCGCAACATCGTCCTGCTCGGGCCTCCCGGCACCGGCAAAACCCACCTCGCGATCGGATTAGGCATCAAAGCCGCCGACGCCGGCCACCGGGTGCTGTTCGGCACCGCCGTCGAATGGGTCGCTCGCCTTCAATACGCGCACGAACGTGGCCGGCTGGCGGAGGAGATCGTGCGTTTGCGCCGTTACGGATTACTCATCGTTGACGAAGTGGGCTACATCCCGTTCGAACAAGACGCCGCGAACCTGTTCTTCCAGCTCGTGTCATCGCGTTACGAACACGCCTCGCTCATCCTGACCAGCAACCTGCCCTTCGCCCGCTGGGGCGACGTCTTCGGCGATCAAGTCGCCGCCGCCGCCATGATCGACCGCATCGTCCACCACGCCGACGTCATCACACTCAGAGGCGCCAGCTACCGACTCAAAGACAGCGGCATCACCACCCTGCCTTCCGCCAGACCAGAGAACACCACAGAATAGACACACAACAGTGGCCTACTTTTCGAAGAGCGCCCAGGGACTACTTTTAAAAGAGCATCGACAGTCGAAATCGTGGAATTTAATTGGCTGCCAGGCTCGCGCCTGCTTCCGCTTCCGCTTCCGCTTCCGCTGACATCCAGAGAGAATGTCGCGATTCTCAGATGAAGTCCCCGGGCCCTACTCAACCAACGCAGAGCACGTAGCTCAATTTTTACCGTCGATACTGACTCAATTTTTGACCGTCGTTGACGTGCCAGAAACTGGTGTAAATGTAGATCTCGTCGCACGAAACGTGCAGAATGGCCCGTTATACCGCGGTTGTCGGCGTAGCGCCTTCAGGTGCCTGGATCCACGCCATCTCGTAGAACACTGTCGCCTAAGTTCGGCGCTGCACCGAAGCGATCACCAAGTAAATGGAATATCGCATTCGCGTATTTCTACGTGGCCCCAGGCTCCGCGCGCGCCGGTAGTTTAAAGAGATCCCAAGGCGTGGCGGGTTTGAGACGCATTGGCGCCCGGCGCGATCGTGATGCTTCGAAGTGCCGCAAATGGGAAGACAACCTTGCGGCAGGCGACCAATGATCCGCTCGCGGACGCGCGGATACTCGGATCGCTGGCATTATGCTACGCCTGCACCAGCATGCGGGCTTCCTTTTCATCGGCATAGGCATCGTGTTTCACCGCCGAAAGCGTCTTCAGGACTTCCCTGACGAGAGACTCCCGCAGGTCAAGGTTAGGGTCGTCAAGACTCACTTGCATTACGTCGTGAAGTATCGACTCAGCGTGTGCAGCCCTATAGGAGACGTCTTGAATTCTTGCCTCAAGGTGGTAGTTCTCCACAAGGGCGTCAAGCCGTTCCGTTTCCTCAAGATCAGCCTCTTCACGATCAGAAGGCGACGGGAAGCCCTGGCCAATCCACTCTAGAAGCCGCTCCTCGTCGAACCCAATGCTGAAACCATTTTGTCGACCGTACATCCTCCAGAGCGTCAAGCTCTGGTCGGAGCGAGAAAAGCTCGTGATGAAAGTACGGTCTTCCCGGTACTGATCGGGCGTGTTTGGATCGACGTAGGACTTCTCAAGCAGGGCGATGGTGGCACTTATGGTGCTGCGCTCGTTCTCGCTGGCATCGAGAGCATGCTCTTTCAGAAGCGACACCAGCACGGCGCTTGCGAAGGTAACCTCCGCGGGGTCATTGAGAAAGTTGGTCTCGGTGGCCCATAGCTCGCGGTTCTGGACAATCCCGATCAGTCCCTGCGCATTCGTGTAATGAAACAGCGTTGGCTCGATTTCTGGGATCGGTATCGCAACGCCAAGATCCATGGTCAGCCCTCTCTCAGTGCTCTCTCAGTGCTCTCTCATCATCGCGCGCTGTCAGACAGGCGCTGCCGTGTTAGGTGCAGGCCGACAGCAATCACCTGTGAAGTGAGGCCGTCGTGCGTCTCGACCACCGTCCGAGTTTCGAGCGCCTGGTGAAGGCGCGGCCTGCTCCGTTCGGGCAGGGCGAGCCAGACCTCCTCGACGGTGTGGCACAGCGTGATCGACCCCGTAGCGCTGGTCACCGACCACCCGGCGGCGAGCGCCGCAATGCGGGGCGCACCGGGCAGCCCGGCACAGACGGCGGTCACCGTCTGTGCCACCAACATGCGCTTTCTTAGGGTGTGTTCGTCGCCCATCACCGCGTCGGGATGGACCGTCGTACCGCATGCTCCGCACACTGTGGGTTCCTAACTGGCCGGGTGGCCCGTGTTATTGCATCACATCGCCGGAGTTTGGCCCCAGGGTCTGCCCCACGTACAGGTTTCCTCCCGGCTCGCTCGCCAGCAACAGCGCTGTTGGGGCGACTTCGGCCGCGATGCCGAACCGCCCGAGGGGCAGCTCGGCGCGCTTGGCGATCTTCCATTCTTCGGAGATGCCCTGCACGAGCGGGGTTTCGATGGGGCCGGGAGCAATGCTGTTGACAAGCACATTGTCGCCCGCGACCTCGAGTGCCAGCGATTTCGTGAAGGCAACGACCCCGGCCTTGGCAGCCGCGTAGTGGCTCAGGCCGGTACCACCCTTGATGGCGAGCTGGGAGGCGATGTTGATGATGCGGCCCCATTTCTGTTGGCGCATCTCCCCCACTACCTCCCGGCAGCACAGGAACACCCCGGTGAGGTCGACCGCGAGGGTCTCGTTCCACATCTCGAGGGTCATATCTTGCATCGGCGACTCAGTGAGCAGACCCGCGCTGTTGACCAGGATGTCGATGGTGCCCAGGCGTTCCCGTGCCAGCACGAACGCCGCCCGCACGCCGTCTTCCTGCGCGACGTCGACGCCGATTGCTGATTCGTCGGTACCCGCGCGGTCGAAGACGACCACGCGGTCGCCGTTGGCGATGAACGCGTCAGCAATGGCCCGGCCGATTCCGCTGCTGCCGCCGGTCACGACGACTCCGCGCCCGGTGTGATTCATTTTCAGGCCCTCATTTTCACGGTGAGTCCACCGTCGACGATCAGGGACTGTCCGGTGACATAACCGGCATCTGCCGAGGTGAGAAACGCGATGACGCTCGCCACCTCGGCCGGCGTACCGACACGGCCCCACGGAATGTCCTTGCCAGCCTGGGCGAGACCGTCGGGGCCGAGCGAATTTACCGGGTCGAGTGACTGCGGGGTCTCAATGAGCCCGGGAATTACAGCATTGGCGCGAATTCCCTGTGGTCCCAGTTCCACGGCGACACTACGGATCAGGCCGAGCACGCCGGCTTTCGCCGCTGCATAGTGCGCGTGGCCTTGCCACCCGTAGACTCCACCGGCGATGGACGAGGTCGCTACCATCGCACCGCCCTCGGTCATGCGATCGGCCGCAGCTCGCAGCGTGCGCAGCACGCCGGTGAGGTCGACGTCGAGCATGTCGGTCCAGCGAGCATCCGTCATCTCCGTGAGGGACGAATTACGCAGGATGCCCGCATTCGCGATGGCATAGTCGAGCCGTCCATACTCGTCGACGGCGCGCTGCGCGAAGGCATCGACGGATACCGTACTGCGCACGTCGACCTCGTGCACGACTGCTTCACCGCCGGCGGCTTGCACCAGCCGCAGCGTTTCTTGCGGATCATGCGGGTCTCCCGAGAAGGTGCCAATGATGCTGCGCACTCCCTGACCGGCGTAGTGTACTGCTAGCGCCCGACCGATTCCGCTCGCAGCTCCGGTGATGATGGCAACGCGGGGCTCAGGCACGCTGGGCTTTCAGCTCGTTTTCCGACTCGATGGCGAGCGGAGCTTCTGCCATGGGCTTGGCGGCGATCATGAGCACACCCGAGATGAGGGTGCCGAGGGCGCCAACCCAGAGCGCGGCGGTTCCCGTGTTGGCTCCGGCAGCGACGGCGGTGAAGAGCGCGCCGCCGATGACGATTCCCGGCTGGCTCATCGCGCCGATGAACGCCGTGCCGGTGGCGCGGCAGCTCACCGGGTAGCACTCCGCCATGAAGTACTGAATAGCCGCGTACGGGCCAACGAGAAAGAAGAGGCCGGCGCCGAAGCTGGCGACGATGGTCACGGGGCTGTTAGCGAGGGGGCTCAACATGATGGTGAAGGCGACCGATGCGAGAATCCAGCCGCTGATGATGGTGCGCTTGCGGCCGATCTTGTCGCCGAGCCACCCGTGAAAGACGTAGCCGAAGTAGGCCAGGGCGTTGATGACGATGAGCATCCAGAAGGCGTCGGAGAGTTCGACGCCCTTGGCGTTCTTGAGCACGGAGCTTCCCAAAATGCTGAAGATCATGATGCCCATGAAGTTGAAGATCCAGGCGAGCGAGAACACGATGGTGTTGCGTCGCAGGTGCGGCTGCCAGATGAGTTTGAGCGGCGTGGTCGAGGAGTGCTCGACGCCATACGACCCGGCGAGCAGGTGAGCCTCTTCGGTGCGCCCGGCCTTCTCGAGGCGGGTGAGTTCACTATGCAGTTCGAACTGAGGAGTTTCTTTGAGCTTGCGCGCGATGGCCCACACGATGAGCGCGGCGGGGATGGTGGCCATCAGATATAGGGCGCGCCAGCCGAAGGTCGGAAGAAAGGCCAGGGCGAGCGCACTGGCGAGCAGAAAGCCGAGCGGCCAGCCGCCCTGAATGAAGGAGTAGCTCAGGCCAGGGCGCTTGCGCTTCTTCTCGTCTTCGGTGACCTGGTAAACCTCGTTCATGTAGGTCGCGTTGACGGCCTGCTCGGAGAACCCGAGACCGCCAAAGGATCGCACGATCACGAGCAAGCCACTGCTGAGGAAGGCCATTCCGGTGGGGATGATGGCGGTGAGACCGGAGACGATGGCCGTACCACCGACGGTGACCATCATGCCCTTGCGGCGTCCGAGGCGGTCGATGACCGGGCCGACGCCGAAGCACACGATCGCGGTGCCCACGGCGATCCAGGTGTTGATCGCGTAGGCTTCCGGCGCTGTCCACCCGAAGGATTCCTGCATGGCGGGAAGGAGGGTGCCGAACAGGCCGTAGTCGAAGACGGCAACGGTCCAGGCCAACAGCGCCAGAATCGTGGCGGTGCGGGTCTGCTTCACGGTGAAGGCGGGAAAACGACGTTTCTCATTGACGGTCGCCGCCGTGAGATCGAGGGTGGGGGATTTCAGTTTCATGCGGAGGGAACCTTTCGGGGGGAACGGGTGAGGAACGAATCTGCAATCTGGTCGAAGGTGTTCCAGCTGACGCCTTCGTGGGAGTTGAAATGCTCGATGAGACGCTCAAGCATGAGGAGCACTTGCGGTCGTCCAGAGACGTCGGGGTGGATGGTCATGGTGAAGACGGCTTGATCCATTTCGCGGTAGACCCAGTCGAACTGGTCCTTCCACATCTGTTCGATATCGCGCGGGTTCACGAAGCCGTGTGAGTTGGGGGCGGCCTTGATGAACATCATCGGCGGCAGGTCGTCGAGGTACCAGTTGGCGGGGATCTCGACGAGATCGGTCTCGATGCCGCGCACGAGCGGCTCCATCCAGGTCTGGGCGTCCTTGGCGTAGTCGATCTTCTTCCAGCTGTCACCAACGCGCACGTAGTACGGCTCGAAGTCCTTGTGCATGAGCGAGTGGTCATATTTAATTCCGCGTTCGAGCAGAATTTCATTGGTCACCGAGGAGAACTCCCACCACGGGGCAACATAGCCCGTGGGCCGACGGCCCGATACGTTCTCGATCAGTTCGATGGAGCGGTCAAGGATGGCCGTTTCCTGCTCACGGGTCATGGCGATCGGGTTCTCGTGGGAGTACCCGTGCACACCAATCTCGTGGCCCGCAGAGACGATCATTCGGGTCAGCTCGGGGAACGTCTCGATGGAGTGCCCCGGAACGAACCAGGTGGCGGGCAGGTCGTACTTGTCGAACAGGCGAATAAGTCTCGGCCCACCGACCTCGCCGCTGAACATGCCGCGGGAAATATCGCACGGGGAGTCTTCACCGCCGTAGGAGCCGAGCATTCCGGCGACGGCGTCGACGTCCACTCCAAATGCGATTTGAATATCTTTCTTCATGAATGTGCCTTTCGTGTGGAGTGAACGTACAGAGAATCGTAGGTTTTGTCTGGCGCTGGAGCGGCGCCGTGCACGGCGAAAGCTTGGGCAATGTCGTCGTGGTCGCGGCCGAGCAGCAGGAGCAGGCTCAGCAGAATCATCGACTGCGACGGCCGCAGGAGGCCAGACGGGATAGCCCCAGCCGCGACCAGGTCGCGCCCCCCGCCGGCACCATAAACCGGGATAACAGGGCCGGCGCTCACCCGTGTGCTTGTCACAACCACGGTTCCGTGAGCTGCGGCTTCGGCGACGGCGGAGCACAGGGCGGGGTTGGCATTGCCGCTGCCCGTCGCCTGCAGCACAATTCCGCCAGCCCCCGCAGCAACGGATGCCCGCAGCAAGACGCCGTCAGCCCCCGGGTAGGCAGAGATCACGTCGACTCGCAGGGCCTGGTCGCGCGGGAGGGCTGGGAGCGGAAGTGGCGGCATCCGCTCCTTCGAGCCGGTAATGACGACGTCACCGACGGCGGTCACGACACCCGCCGAGCCGAAATCGGGGTTGGTGAAGGCATCCAGGGCGAAGGTGTGCGCCTTACGCACGCCACGCGCCGCAAAGATTTCGCCGGCAAAGACGATGAGCGCTCCGAGGCCAGCCGCGTCGGGCGACCCGGCCACCGCTATTGCAGCGGCCAGATTGGCGGGGCCGTCAGGATCGGCTGCGTCGGCGGATTTCTGGGCCCCGGTGAATACCACCGGGCTCAGATCGTCATGGGTGAGGTCGGCCAGATAGGCAGTCTCTTCCATGGTGTCGGTGCCGTGCGTGACGACGACGCCGCGCACGGTTGGATCGGCGAGGGCGATCTTGATCTGCGCGCAGATCGCGATCATGTCGTGGAGGGTCAGCAGGTACGATCCCTCACAGGCGACATCAATGACCCGCATCGGATAGGCAAGCGGGGCGTCGAGGGCGTCGAGAATCTGCGATCCAGCGTCGGCGGCGACGGCCGCACCACCTTCGGCCGGGAGGGCTCGCGACGAGATCGTTCCCCCGGTCGCCAGCAGCACCACGTGAGTGCCGGCACGATCTGTCATGTTTTCTCCGAGAGTCGGTACCCAATCGATTGGGTTATGAGTGAAAGATTATTTACCCAATGTTTCAGCCGACTGCACGCTTCGTTGCGGGTAAGTATCGTCTGCTACCCAATCGTTTGGGTAGCGAGGTGTTCAAACTATAGAATGGGATCAGCAGGCGCGTCAAGCTTCAGCTCGGGAATGGAAACTGGAGACAGCGACATGACAGACATCAGACCGGGGTCGGTCACCCTCAAAGACCTGGCCGCTGAACTCGGTCTGCATCCGTCGACGGTGTCTCGAATTCTGCACGGGGAATCCGACACGGCGCGGGGCGCCGCCGCACCGGCCACCGCCCAGCGCGTGCGGGATCTGGCCAAGAAGGTCGGGTACTCCCCCGATCCCCAGGCCGCGAGCCTGCGCACCCGGCGCACGCACCTTCTGGGCGTGATCGTTCCGCGGCTCTCCGACCTCGTTCTGGCCGTTATGTATGAGGGAATCGAGGAGGCGGCAGACGACGCCAACTACTCCACCTTCGTCATGAACTCCCGCGACGATACGGCGATGCAGCGGCGCAAGGTGGAGGTGATGCTGTCGCGGCGGGTGGACGGCCTGATCATCGGCGACGCGCACCTCGATGGAAACATTCTCGACGAGCTCACCGCACGCCAGGTGCCCTTCGTGCTCATGAACCGTGCGGTTGCCGGATTCACCTCGGCGACCTGCGACGACACCCTCGGCGGCGCACTGGTGGCCCAGCACCTGTGGGACCGAGGTCACCGAGTTGTCTCCGTCATCGCCGGTGAGAAATATGCCAGTACCGCGGTCGATCGAACCAGCGGTTTCGTCTCACGTTTTCGCGCTCTGGGCGGGGCGATTCCCGAGAGCGCGATTGTCTGGGCTCCCTTTGACACGATGGGCGGTCGCACCGCGGCCGACACCATTCTGCGCAACACAGATCGTCGACCGAGCGCGATCTTTGCGGTCAACGACTTCGCCGCCATCGGCGCCATGGGCGCGGCGAATTCTCTTGGTCTGGTGGTCGGCAGGGATTTGGCGATTGTGGGATTCAACGACACGTCGCTGGCTGCGCAACTGCCCATCGCGCTATCGTCGGTGAGGTCACCGATGCTCGACATTGGCCGGGAGGCAGTGAAACTGCTCCTCGGCGTACTCAATGCCGACCGGGTGGAGTCGGTTCGACTCGCCCCCACCCTGTGTGTGCGCGCCAGCAGCAATTTTGAGCGGACTGCGACGTAGGGACGGCCGCTCGCATTCCTGGGCGCTTCACCGGTGCTCGCGGCGGGTCGGCATCCGCTGGGGCTGGTCGTTCTGATCGGTAAACTGAGATCGGCTGGCAGCGACGCCTCGTGAGGGCAACGATCGGCTTTACCTGGGGGTTCAATGGTGTCTGCAGCAATTTCGAGCTCGCGATTGGCCGGGGGCGCGCTGGTCGCGGGCCGACGTCGGAGGGTCGCGTAGCGGCACCCGCGTGCCGCGCCCAGGTCGCTGCACGGCCGCTATTGCCCACCGGTATGCTCGGGGGATATGAGATCACGGTTTCCGCGCAAGGTCTTTGAGGCGGGCGACGAACCCGATCCGCGCTTCAGCCTCGCCAACGAGCGCACTTTTCTGGCCTGGATTCGAACGTCCCTCGCGCTGCTGCTCGCCGGCGTTGCGCTGGAAGCGCTGGATGCCCCGATTCAGGCCGAGATTCGCCTCGCCTCCGCGCTCATCTTCATCGCCCTCGGTCTGGTGTCGATCGTGCACGCCTGGTGGTCGTGGGCCGCAACCGAGCGGTCCATGCGGCTGATGCAGCCGCTGCCCGGCCTTGCCGTCGGAGCCATCATCACCAGTGGCGCGGCCATCGCCATCGTCGGCATCATCGTCGGGAGCCTGCTGGTGTGAGCGGGATGCGAATTTTCGAGTCGGGGCTTCAGCCGGAGCGCACGCTTCTAGCGTGGCGACGCACCTGCCTCGTGCTCGCGCTGGGAGTCGCCGTCTCGATTCGATTCGGTGCCGTCACCGACCCGCTGCTGGCACTGCTGATCGGCGTGCCCGCTCTCGCGCTCGTCGGCGCTGCCTATGCGCTCACCTCGATTCGCTACCACCGGGCCACACGGGCCCTGGTGGACAACCCGACCGCGGCCATCAGCGGGGGCAAGGCCGTGGCCGCGGTGACGCTCACCGCCCTACTCATCGGGCTCGCTGCGCTCGTCTTCGTCGTCTCCCAGTCGGCGGTGCTGGCGGGCTGGGGCTAGATATCGACGAACTCGTGCGTCGCCCCTACTCGGATGCGGGGAGGACCGCCACCACGTCGATCTCGACCAGAATGTTGGCCAACTGGGAGCCGACCGTGGTGCGCACCGGGAACGGCGCGGTGAAGAACTCCTTGTAGGCCTCGTTGAACTCGGCGAAGTCCTCGTTGAGGTGCTGCAGGTGCGCGGTGACCTTGACGGAGTCGTCGAGGGTGAGTCCGCGCTCGGCGAGCACAGCAGAGATGTTGCGCAGCACCTGGCGGGTCTGCTCACCGACCGTGGCTGCCTTCTCGCCGGTCTCGGGGTTCTGCGGGCCAAAACCGGCACTGTAGAAGAACCCGTTGGCTACGATGCCCTGGCTGTAGGGGCCAGCCGGCTGGGGAGCGTTGGCGGTTCTGATGGCGATTTTCGTCATGGTGTTCCTTTCGTGGTGGGCGCGCGCCACGACAGCGGCGCGACACCCGTGATCATCCGAGCTCGCGAGAAATGAGCTCGGCAGTCTGTTGCATCAAGGGCAGGTGAGTTTTGAGTTGGGGCAGGTTTTGCACCATGCGGATAGCGGTCACCGACAAGGCACCGACGACACCCATCGACGAGTGGATGGGGACGGCAACACAGTTGACGAAGTCCTCGAACTCCCGGTCGTCGGCCGCCCACCGCTGCTTCTTGACGATCTCGAGCTCGCGGTCGAGCGCGTCTCGAGAGGTGATGGTGTGCTCGGTGAATTTCTCCCAGGTCGACCCGGCCAGTACCGCGTTGCGGCCGCCCTCGTCGAGATCGGCCAGGATGGCCTTGCCGACGCCGCTGCAGTAGGGCAGCACGGCTTTGCCGATGCGCGAATACATGCGCACACCGTTGGGATCTTCGACCTTGTCGACGTAAACGATGCTGCTCTCCATGAGCGCGGCCAGGTGCACGGTATTGCCGACCACCTTGTGCAGGCGACGGATATGGTCGTGCGCTGCCTCTCTCAGGTCCAGGTTGTCGAACGCCAGTTTGGAGAGCGAGATGAGGTGCAGGCCCAGGGTGTACTGGCCCGACTTGCGTCGGTGCACGTAGCCCACCTCTTCGAGTGATTGCAGCTCGCGGAACATGGTGGAGCGGTGCAGCTCGAACATTTGCGACAGCTCCACGACCGTCTTCGGCCCCTCCGCGATGGAGTCGATGATGAGCGCGGCGCGACGAACGCTTTTCGACATGTGACTACTTTCTCGTCTGAGGACCGAACCGGTTGATGCAAATACTGCAACACTGCGACGTTATCGCCCTATCGGGACCCGTCGTAATCCCCGACCGGCCAATTCGGAGGTGAGCTGGCCGTCGCGCAGCACCGGCCGGCCGGCGACGAAGACATCGTCGATGCCGGTGGCCAGCGCGAACGGCGCTTCGTAGGTGGCATGATCGGCCACCGCGGCCCCGTCGACGACAATGATGTCGGCGATCTGCCCGGGTGCCAACCGCCCGCGCTCACCGAGTTCGAAGGTGTCGACCGGCCGGGTGGCGAGGTGCGCCACGGCCGCGGGCCAGGTGTAGAAGCCGTGTTCACGCACGAATTCGCGCAGGTAGCGGGCGAAGGTTCCGTGGGCCCGCGGATGCGGGTGCACGCCGACGAAGATGCCGTCCGACCCGCCGACGTGCCGCTCGTGCGAGAGGATGCGCCCCAGCTCCTCGACCGGACGGGCGTAGCGCACAGCCATGATGGCGTTCACTTCAAGCCGCGAGGCCAGGAGCAGGTCGAGCGCGAAGTCGATCGTGTCGACGCCTGCCCGCGCGGCTCCCTCAGCGATCGTGAGGCCGTGCGCCCAGGCGTATTCGGGCGCCCGGATGTGGCCGAGGGTAATCATGGTGGGCCAGTCCGGCCCGAGACTCGGCTTCTGGTCGATCTGCGGGAACCACTCCCGGCGGAGCGCCTCGCGCGCTTCGGGCCGGGCCAGCTCGAGCAGAATCTCGTGCACCGGGCGAATCGCCAATTCCGGCGGCAACAGCGGCATGGCCAGCAGCGTGCATCCGCGGGTATAGGGGTACGCGTCAAAAGTGGTGTCGATGCCGGCGCCCCGCAACCGATCCAGCAGGGGAAGGAGCGTGTCGGCTTCGGCGTGAAAGTGCGAGATGTGGGTGCGCACCCCCGAGTGCCGGCTAATCGCGGCGATCTCGTCGACTCCGGCGGCCGAATTGGCCTCATAGCCGCCGCGCATATGGGTGACATACACCGCGCCGACGGCCGCGACCGGCTCGCACAGGGCAGCCAGTTCGGCGGTGTCCGAGTAGATCCCCGGCACGTAGTCGAGCCCGCTCGACAGGCCGATAGCGCCGTCACGCAGCCCCTCGGTGACGAGGTCGCGCATGCGGCCCAGCTGCTCCGGGGTGGCGGGCTCGGTACTGCGCGCCATCACCTCGTGCCGCACGGTTCCTGCCGGCACGAGGTAGGCCACGTTCAGCCGGGTGGTGTGATCGTAGGTGGCGAGCAGGTGGGCAACGCGCGGGCCCCGATAGGTCGGGTGCTCGCCGTTAATCGCGGCGAAGTACTCCGACGCGTAGGCGCCGTCTCCGGGCGCGTAGGAGATGCCGTCCTGGCCGCCGATGATGGTCGTCACGCCCTGGCGCAGCAGCGCGAGCTGCACCGCTGGATCGAAGACCTTGCCGTCGCCGTGCGAGTGAGCGTCGACGAAACCGGGCAGCAGGAGCCGGCCGGTGCAGTCCACATCCATGTCTCCGGGCTCGGCCGGGACCTCGCCGACGGCTTCGATGCGGTCGCCGCGCATCGCGAGGTCGCCGCGGTACGGCTCCGTCGCGCTGACGTCGACGATCGTGCCGTTACGCAGCACCAGTCGGGTCATGTCAGGGCTCCAGTCGTTTGCCGGTCTCGGGGTCAAACAGGTGAACGGCGTCGCTGGCGAAGGTGATGCGGCATCCGCTATTGGTCGTGAACTGCTCTTCACCGGCGATGCGGGCGTAGTGCAGGCCGCGGCTGGCACCGACCCCCACGTCGACGGTGGCACCGACCGGCCCGGTCTTGACGCCCACGATGGTTTCGGCACCGAGGTGTTCCACCACAAGGGTGTGCGCCTCGATCGAGAGCAGGTCGCCGCTTGGCGAATCGAGCCCGATCTTCTCGGCCCGCACCCCCAGCGACACCGTCTGCAACCCCAGCGCCACAACGGATGCCGCCCAGCCGGCGGAATTTAGCACCGGCACATCGCCGACATAGAGCAGTCCGTCGCGCACCGTCGCCGCGAAGATGTTCATCGGCGGGGAGCCGATGAACCGGGCGACGAATTCGTTGGCGGGAGCGCTGTAGATCTCGGCGGGGGTGCCGTATTGCTGCACGACGCCCTCGTTCATGACGATGATACGGGTGCCCATGGTCATCGCCTCGACCTGGTCGTGGGTGACGTAGACGAAGGTTTTCTGCACGCGCGCGTGCAGGGCCGAAATTTCGGCGCGCATCTGCATGCGCAGTTTGGCGTCGAGGTTCGACAGTGGTTCGTCGAACAGGTAGATCGCGGGTTCGCGAATGATCGAGCGGGCAACGGCCACCCGCTGACGCTGGCCGCCGGAGAGTGCTTTCGGGCGGCGTTCGAGGTAGTCGGTGAGTTCGAGCATCTCGGCGGTGCGCTCGATCTTGGCCTTGATGTCGGGGCGCTTCAGTAGCCGTGACCGCATCAACGCGCCCCAGAACGGCAGGTGGTGCCACCAGCGAAAGTTGTCCATGATGAGCGGAAACGCGATGTTGGCCCGCACGGTCATGTGCGGGTACAGCGCGTAAGACTGGAACACGAACGCGATATTGCGCTGCTTCGGGGTGAGGGCGTTCACAACGTCGTCGCCGAATTTCAGGGTGCCGGAGCTGATGTCGGTGAGCCCGGCGACCATGCGCAGCATGGTGGATTTGCCGCAGCCCGACGGGCCGAGCAGAACCAGGAATTCCTTGTCGTCGACCGTGGCGCTGAAGTCGCTGATGACGGTGTTGGCGCCATAGCTCTTGGACAGGGCGTCAAATGTGAGCGATGCCATCGGGGTCAGCCTTTCACAGAGCCGGCGGTGAGACCGGCGACGATCTTGCGTTGCATTAGAAGGAAAAAGATGGCTGCGGGAATCGTGAAGACGATCGCCCCGCTGAAGACCATGTCGAGCGGCGTGGTGAATTCGCCGATGAAGGAGGCGAGCCCGGTGGAGGCGACCCAATTCGCGGTGTCGTGAATGAAGGTGGTCGCGAACAGGTATTCATTCCAGCCGTCGAAGAAGGTGATGACGGCTGCCGCCGCGAGGGAGGGCGCGATCAGCGGGATGAACATGACCTGCAGAATCGTGAGGGCGTTGCAGCCGTCGACCCGCGCAGATTCTTCGATCTCGTAGGGCACCGTGTCCATCGCCGATTTCAGCAGGAACACCGCGACCGGCATGGCGAAGGCCGTGTTCACGAGCACGAGCCCGTAGAGCTCGTTGAGCAGCCCGAGGGTCATGAACATGGAATAGAGGGGAACGATGAGCAGGGCTTCGGGCAGCATCTGGGTGGCGAAGAAGCCGAAGGTCATCAGGCCCTTTCCGACGAACTTGTAGCGGGAGAGCGCGTAGGCGGCCAGGCAGGCCAGCAGCAGACTCAGCAGTGTGGTTCCCCCGGCCACCAGGGCGGAGTTGCCGAGCCAGCGCAAAAAGGGCGAGTCGCTCACGAGCACCTGGAAGATGTTCAGCGTGCGGCTGAAGTCGGGGATTATGCGCTGGTTGTTGGAGTAGAGATCGCCGACCGGCGTCATGGCCGTGTTGATCATCCAGAACACGGGGAAGCCCGCGAGGATGACGAGCACGAGGGCGAGCAGACTGCGCACCCCGATGCTGAGATTGCGCCTGCCGATCATGATTTGATCCCGTTCGCTTTGGTCGCGCGTTGTTCGACGAAGAAGTAGACGACGGTGACGATGAGCGAGAGCAGCAGCCCCAGCACGCCGGCCGCCGCGGCCAGTCCCAGGTTTCCGTTATTGAAGGCCTGGCGGTACACGTTAATGACGATCGTCGTCGTCGCGTCAACCGGGCCTCCTCCGGTGAGCAGCCAGATGATCTCAAAGCGACGGAACGACCAGATCGTCATGAGCAGGGCGACGACGCGCATGGTGGGCGCAATCTGCGGCAGGACGATCTGTTTGAAGGTGGTGAAGGCATCCGCCCCGTCGACCCGGGTGGCTTCGTAGAGTTCCTCGGGAACGGACTGCAGGGCAGCAAGCACGATGAGCATGACGAAGGGTGCGAGCTTCCAGACCGTGGCGATGACCACGGCGAGCATGCCGTAATTGGGGTCGATGAGCCAGCCGACCTGGCCGAGGCCAAGCCCCTGGGTGACGTCGCCGGCGATGCCGTTGGTGTCGTTGTAAATCCAGCGAAAGACCAGCGCGAGGGCAACGGTCGGCACAGCCCAGGGCAGCACCATGATGGTGCGGGCGATCGCGCGGCCGGGCAGAAATCCGTTGATGACGAGCGCAGAGGCCGTGCCGAGGACGAGGCAGCCGATCACGGTCGCCGCCGTGTAGATGAGCGTCGTGTAGACGCTCTTCATGAAGGCACCGCTCGTGATGAGAGCGGTGTAGTTGTCGAAGCCCACGTAGGCACTGGCCGAGGGGTTGAGCAGTTTGCTGTTGGTGAAGCTGAGGTTCACCCCGGTCAGCAGCGGGAACGCCGTGAAGAAGAGCAGGTAGAGCACGGCGAGGCCGATGAAGATGTAGGGCGCCGAGCGTACGCGTTTCTTGGTATGAGCGGGCCGCGCCTGGGGCATTACGGAGACCATGCGACTCCTCGAAAAGTCGGGTGGAGAGCGGCCCTGCACGGGTGCGGCGGCTAAAAGCCACCACACCCGAGCAGGCTGTGGCGGGTCTTACTGGGTGAGGGCTTCAGCCTGTTTCTGGGCTTCGCCGAGCGCTTCCTCGGCGGAAATGCCCTCGGTGAGCACGCGTTCGATCTGCGTGAGAACGATCGTGCGAATGGCCGAGGTGTCAGCCTCGAATCCGGCGATGATGACGCTGCTGGCGTCGTTGACCTGCTCGTGGAACGCGGCAACCCAGGGGTTGGCGCCCAGCAGTTCGTCGGAGGCGGCAACCTCGGTAGCGATGGCCGACGGGAAGAGCGTATCGGCGAGGCCCTGCTGGGCGTCGTCGGTGAGCATCCACTTGATAAAGTCTTTGGCCGCTTCCTTGTTCTTGGAGTTGGCGTTGACACCGATGGAGAAGCCCGCGTAGGCCGAGCCGCCCTCGGGGAAGGGCAGCACGGCGGAACCGATCTTGTCGGCCGGAACCGCGTCGCCGACCAGGGTCATGACGGCCGAGGAGTTGTCGATGGCCATTCCCAGTTCGCCGGCTGCGAAAGCCGAGCGGTAGGTGGAGGCGTCCTGGCCCTTGCCGAAGCCCGGGGAGTCGTAGACCGACTTGAAGGCCTCGACCGCTTCGATGTTCTCGTCGGAGTCGATGGTGAGCTTCTCACCGTCTGACCACTCACCGCCGTAGCCGAATTCCCAGTTGGACTGGTCGGTCCACCACGGGGTTTCCTCGTTCATCTGGTGGCGAACCGAGAAGCCGGTCTTGCCGGTGGTTTCGGTGATCGTGGCCGCAGCGGTGATCAGTTCGTCGACGGTGGTGGGCGCTTCGACACCGGCAGCGGCGAGGATGTCGGTGTTCCAGAACAGGGAGTAGGGAACGACCTCCCAGACCAGGCCGAGCTGGCTGCCATCGACGACGTAGTTGTCGTTAATGCTGCGGAGGGCCGTGGGGTTCGCTTCGCTGACGACATCGTCGAGCGGTTCGAGCAGGCCGGCATCGGCCAGCTGGGGAAAGTAGGCGTCGGGGATGACGAACACGTCGGGGCCGGCGCCGGCGCCGAACTGCGTGCTGAGCGTCTTCTCGTAGTCGGCGCGAGCGATCTCGACCTTTTCGAGAGTCACGTCGGGGTTCTCGGCCGTGTAGCCGTTGATCGTGTCGAACAGAGCGTCACCGCGGGTGGGCTCCAGAAACTGCCAGGTGGCCACGGATAACGTGCCAGCGGCCGCGGCAGTGTCGGCGGCTTCATCGCCACCGCCCGCACAGCCCGAGAGTGCGAGTGCGGCGACCGCTATGACGGCGACCGGGACTGTCTTAAGAACTTTCACGTTTCCTCCTAGTGCAAATGACGCTTGTGCATATGTTGCAACGCATGTTGCAGATGATGTGAATTCAGTATTGTGCAGCCCGAAGTCGGGCGGAAGAGCGGCATGTTGCGGGTTTGTAACATTTGCACGCTATTGTGCGTATATTGCACACTATTTAGAAGTAGGTGCGAACCAGACCCACCACGAGGTCGGACTCCCAGTTCTGCACGACGGGGATACAGCGCCACTTGTCGAACGCGGTGCACGGGTGGGACAAGCCGAGCGTCACGACCGAGCCGATCGCGAGCTCCTGCGCCGGGGCCAGCCGCAGAAAACTGTGCTGGTCATTCATCGCGCTGACCGAGGCCCCGGTCAGCGGCGTTGCGGCCGCGCCGAGGTCGATCGCGCGGGTCTGGGGAATGGGAAGCCCCTCATCGTAGGGAAAGTCGCGCTTGCCAGCGTCGAGCAGGGCGAGCTGCGGTTCCGGGCGCGACAGCACCCGGGCGAGGCCGCGCATGGCCGGTCGCAGCACGTGCGCCGGGTCGGCGTCGCCCAGCCGCGACGCGTCGAGCGGGGAGATTCCCCGATAGAAGCCGTCATCGTGGGTGAGATAGGCACCGGAGCGCAGCACATAGCGAGTGTTCGGCACGGGGTTGTCGATGGGGCTGAAGACTTCATCGACGAGGTCAAAGTAGGCGCTGCCGCCGGCCGTGAGAATGACCTCCTGGTCGTCATATTCATCGGCCAGGCTCGTGTGCAGTTCGAGCATTGCTTCGAGATAGTCGCGCACCGCGGCGAGTCCCTGCTCGTTGCGGTCATGGGCAAGACAGCCCTCGTAACCCGCAACGCCGGCCAGACGCAGCACCGACGACCGACGGATGCGTTCAGCCACGCCCCGCGCGTCGGCCAGCGTGCGCGCCCCCGTGCGTCCGCCGTCGGCGCCAAGCTCAACGCAGACATTGATTGGTCGTGCGAGTTCGACGCCGTCGAGCGCGCGCTCCATGACCTCGACGGTGTCGACGGAGTCTGCCCAGCAGCTGAACGAGAAGCTCGGGTCGGCGAGCTGGGCGGCCACGAAACGCAAGGCGCGGGCATCCGTCAGCGCGTTGGCGAGCATGATCGATTCGAAGCCGAAGTCGCGGGCCACGCGCACCTGGCCGGCCGTGGCGAGGGTGATGCCGAAGGAGCCGGTGTCGATCTGGCGCTGCCAGAGGTCGGGTGCCATGGTGGTCTTGCCGTGGGGCATGAGCGAGAAGCCGTGGCGCGCAGTCCAATCGGCCATGACGCCGAGGTTGTGGGCGAGGGCGTCGTCGCTGAGCACGAGGAGCGGGGTCCAGAACTCGGACAGCTTCGGGCGTGTGGCCAGGAACTGTTCTACGGTGAGGCCGGCCGCGCGAGCCGGGAGGCCCTTGTCGCGGGACGATAGCTGGTTGTTGTCTACTCTGATTTCTGCACCGTACCGATCGAATTGTTGCATGTCGTGCACATGCAGTTGCAATTTCTGTTATCGATTATCTAATCAGAAGCGTCGCCGACTTGCGAGCATGTTGCAGCATTTGCAACAGTGTTGCAATATATGCTCAGATAGTCAACTATGGAGCCATGAGCCAGACTGTGATCACCATTGGCGAGACCATGGTGCTCGTCACGCCCGTTGAGGCCGAGCCGTTGGAGACCGCGAGCGCGTTTCGCCTCGATGTCGGCGGTGCCGAGTCGAACGTGGCGTCACACCTGTGCAATCTGGGCACCCCCACCGCGTGGGTGAGCCAGCTCGGCGACGACGCCCTCGGGCGGCGGGTCGAACGGCTGCTGCGTGAACGCCAGGTCGACACCGGCTGGGTGCGCCGGGTCGCGTCAGCGCCCACGGGCGCGTATTTCAAGGATCCCGGTAACGGCGTGCAATACTTTCGCGCCGGCTCTGCGGCGTCACTCATGAATGCTGTGACTGTCGCTGAGGTTCCCCTCGAAAGCGCTCGGCTCGTGCACCTGTCCGGCATTACCGAGGCACTGTCGGCGAGCTGTGCCGAGCTGGTTGCGGCCGTCATCGCTCGGGTTGCCGCCGCGCCCACGCTGCTGAGCTTCGACGTGAACTATCGCGGCGCCCTGTGGAGCGTGACCGATGCTGCTCCGGCCCTCGCACACTCAGCCGGCGGCGCCGACATTGTTTTCGTCGGCCTCGACGAAGCTCACACCCTCTGGGACACGCGCACTCCCGAGGACGTTCGGGCGAAGTTGGCCCACGTGCCGTACTTAGTCGTGAAAGACGGTGACGTCGGCGCGACCGAGTACTCCCTTGCGGGAACCGTGTTCGTTCCGGCTACTCCGACGGCCGTCGTCGAGGCGGTCGGTGCCGGTGACGCCTTCGCCGCCGGATACCTGCACGCCTTCTTACAGGGCCGGGGCAGCGCCGAGCGCCTGCAGGCCGGGCATGACCGTGCCGTGCTGGTACTGCAATCGACGAGTGACTTTCTGCACATCCACTGACCGCTTTTGAGAGGCACACATGACCGCACTATCGAATGAATCGCTCAGCCCCCTGCTCGACGGCCAGCCGCTGATGGCCATTCTGCGCGGCTTCGGCGTTGAGCGCAGCCTGGAGCTGGCCCGCCAGGCCTGGGATCTCGGCATCGACTGCGTCGAGCTGCCGATTCAGTTTAGCCGCGACATCGACGCGCTTCGCGCCGTGGTGGCGGCCGGGGCAGACCGCGGCAAATCGGTCGGGGCCGGAACCGTCGTGACGCTCGAACACGTGCGCCAGGCCCACGAAGCTGGGGCTGCCTTCACGGTGAGCCCCGGCTATGACCCGGTTATCGTGCGTGCCTCGTTCGATGCCGGCATGCCGCCCCTGCCGGGCGTGGCCACCGCTTCGGAGGTGCAGGCCGCCCTCGCGTCTGGCCTGACCTGGCTCAAGGCTTTTCCGGCCAGCCTGCTCGGGCCGACCTGGTTCACCGCCATGGCCGGTCCGTTTCCGCAAGCCAAATTCGTAGCGACCGGCGGCATGGACGCCTCGAACGCTTCACTCTTTCTCGCCAACGGCGTGCGCACCGTGGCCGTGGGCTCGGCCCTCGGCGACCCAGCCCAGCTGGAGCTGCTCGCGGCCATCGCCCATGCTTGATTACCTGACGGCCAAGCTCGCCTACGAGGTAGACGTGCTCGATGCCGCCGCCGGGCTGGACTCGGGAGAATACGTTCTCGTGGACACGCGCATGGAGGCATCGTGGGACCACGGGCATGCCCTGGGCGCAATTCGCCTGCGGGGTGACATTCCGGCCGGGCGCACCGTGGTCGTGTACGGCTGGGGTCCGGGCTGTAACGGTGCCACCCGCGCGGCCGTTGCGCTCATCGCGCGGGGGTATTCGGTGCGGGAAATGATCGGTGGGTTCGAGTACTGGTACCGCTCAGGGCTCGCCGTCGAAACCGTCGCCGGCATCGTGCATCCGCCGGTTCACCCGCTGGTCGGGGCCTCGGGCGCGTCGCTTTAATTTTCGGGCTCGGAAGTGACGAACGCCGGCGGGAGGGGCCGCTCCGAGGTCAGCCCTCTGGCTGAGACCGGCTTTGCCGGGGCACCGCTCGGGTTTGCCGCACTACTGCTGATTCTGGCCGGGGCCGCGGTGGTCGCGAGCCGTCGCCGGAACGTTGCGTAGGGCATCCGCTTGTAGCAACTGACAAGGCGGCCGTCACCACGTTGTATCAACGGGTGGCGGCCGCCTTGTTGCGGGCTCGGCGGGGTTAGGCGGGCCGGGCTGCGCGCCAGTGCGTGATTTCGGCCAGCAGCTCGGCCCGGCGATCGTCGTCGATGAAGGCAGCACGCACGCCGTTGCGCGCGAGCACGGCGAGCTGGTCGACGGTGAGGTTGAAGGTGCGCGTGATCGCCGCAAACGTGTTGTCGAGGTAGCCGCCGAAGTAGGCCGGGTCGTCTGAATTGATCGTGACGAGCAAACCACGCTCCAGCATGGCCGGCAGCGGGTGATCGGCCAGCGTGTCCACGACACGCAGACGCACGTTGGAGAGCGGGCAGACCGTGAGCGGAATGGCATTCTGCACCAGGTAGTCCACGAGCAGCGGATCCTCCAGGCTGCGAATTCCATGGTCAACGCGCGATACCTGCAGCAGTTGCAGGGCCTGCCACACGTACTCGGGCGGGCCCTCCTCACCGGCGTGGGCAACACACTTGAGCCCGTGCGCGCGGGCCAGGTCGAAGACCTCGACGAAATCGATCGGCGGGTGCCCGACCTCCGCCGAGTCGAGCCCGATTCCGATAATGGGTGCGTTCATGGCGATCAGCTGGGTAAGAGTGTCGAGCGCGTCGGCGGCAGGCTGATCGCGCAGAAATGTGATGATGAGCGCCGACGACAGGCCGAACTGTGCCTGGCTGTCACGCAGTGCCCCCGCCACGCCGTTTACGCAGGCAGCGAGGGAAACACCGCGCACGGTGTGCGCCTGCGGGTCCAGAAAGATTTCGGCATGGCGCACGCCGGCTGCGCTCGCACGACGCAGGTAGGCGCGGGTGAGGTCGGCAAAGTCCTGCGCGGTTTGCAGCACGGCCATATTGGCATAGTAGAGCGTGAGAAAGGATTGCAGGTCAGTGAACTCGTATCGACTCTTCAGATCGGCGATGTCCCTGTAAGGCAGCGTCACCTTGTTGCGGGCAGCCAACTCGAAGATGAGTTCCGGCTCGAGGGTTCCCTCAATGTGTAGGTGAAGTTCAACGGATGGCAGATGGGTTGAGGGCATGAGCGGGGTGCTTTCACGTTGAGCGTACGGCTTGCGTTGACGGGTTTCGGTACTACTCAGGCGAGTATACGTTTGGCTCGCTGAACTGTTGCGGCGTCGGGAACGCGAGCAACACCCTGCCGGGGTCGCCGAATCGACGGCTCCGAACAGGCCGCGCGCGGGTGGCGCGGGGCTACTGGCCCGAGATCGTGAGGGTGGCGCGCGGGCGGGTGGCCTCGATGAGTTCGGCGTTCTTTCCGTCGACGGACTGGGCCCAGGCCAAAGCGGCCTCGGGGCTGCGTCCGTGGCGCTCGTGCCGGTCGACCAGGCGGCGGAGGCGCTCGTTGTCGCTGGTCTCACAGAACCAGGATTCGGCGAGCAGCGAGTCGATCTGCACCCACGGCTCGGTGTCGGCGAGCAGGTAGTTGCCCTCCACCATGACCACACGAGCGCTCGGCAGCACGGCGATCTCGGCCGCGATTCCCTCGTCGACGTTGCGATTAAAGCTCGGCGCATAGACCGTGTGGTCGTACTCGGTGAGGAGGCGACGGAGCAAGGCGACGAATCCCCAGCCGTCGAAGGTGTCGATCGCGCCCTTGCGATCGTGCCGGCCGAGGCGGTCGAGGGTGGAGTTGGCGAGGTGGAAACCGTCCATGGGGAGGTGCACGGCGACATCCGTGCTGCCGAGCAGATCGTTCACCGTCGCGGCGACCTGCATCGCGAGGGTGGTCTTGCCGGCGCCGGGGCTGCCGGCAATCCCGACCAGAATGCGCCCGTGCTCGGGCAGAAGCGCGATAACCCGGCGGGCGAGGTCGGTCAGTTGAGCGGATGCTGTGGGCTCGAGGCCGCGGTTCGACATGAGTTGACTATAGGGGGCGGCTTCAACACGCGTCAGCTGCTGGGCGGGGGCGCTGACGGGGGCTGTGGCGGGGGCGGCTGCTGCGGC
>NZ_SOGP01000018.1:0-17759 GCF_004403435.1 Cryobacterium sp. TMT1-66-1 | reverse complement strand
GCCCACTCCAGCATCGACACCTCCGGCTGGGACATCGACATGCGCGACGGCCGCCCCTGGATCCGCGGACCCCTCATCTTCGACCCCACCCACACCTGGCGCCCCGCCGGCCAAAACCGCGCCGCCATCCCCGCCGAGAAACCCAACTGGAACAAATAAGCCCGAACGGCCCAAGGCACCCAGCACCCAGCACCCAGCACCCGGCGCTCGGTACTGGGCACCCGGGATGGCTGGGCGGCGCAGACAGCCACCGCAAGGACTATGGCGGGCTCGACAGGCTCGACCAGCGGCGCCGTCGCGACCATAAGACTGATCACGCCCCACTCAGCGCGGCCTCCATCAGTGGATTGGCCCTACGTTGCGGAACGAGCGGCCAATCCGATCTCGCAACGTACGGGAGGATGGTCAGAGCGCCGCAAGGCGCGCACACCGACGAAGGGGCACACTCTGTTCACTGGACTCAGCGCATTTCCCCTCACCCCGATCGACGAAAAGGGCATCGATGAGCGGGCGTTCGTCGGTTTGGTTACCCGGCTCGCAGATGCCGGCGTCGACTCGATCGGTGCGCTCGGCTCCACCGGCGGGTACGCCTACCTCAGCCGTGAACAGCGGGCCTGGGCCGCACGCACTGCCGTCGAGGCGGCCGGGACGACCCCGGTCATCGTGGGAATCGGCGCGCTGCGCACCCGCGACGTGCTCAACCTCGCAGCGGATGCCCAGAGCGCCGGCGCCGCCGCGGTACTGCTGGCGCCGATGACCTATCAGCCGTTGACCGACGATGAGGTGTTCGGACTATACGAAGCCGTCACAGCAGAAATATCCGTTCCGCTCGTCGTCTACGACAACCCCGGCACCACCCACGTCAGGTTCAGTGACGAGTTGCACGGTCGTATTGCCGCGCTTCCCAAAATCGGCTCGATCAAGATTCCGGGGATCGCCGTCGAAGAGGCCCCTGGGAGAATCGCCGTGCTCCGCGCCGTGATTCCCGCGCATGTCACGATCGGCGTCTCCGGGGACTGGCTCGCGGCCGGCGGACTGCTCGGCGGTGCCGATGCCTGGTACAGCGTGCTCGCCGGCCTATTTCCCGAGACTGCACTCGCCATCACGCGTGCCGCGCAGACTGGAAGCAGTGCGGCGGCCGTCGCTGCCTCCGACCGACTCGAACCGCTGTGGGCGCTTTTTCAACGCTACGGCAGCCTGCGGATCGTGTCGGCAGCGGCAGAATCGCTAGGTCTCGCGAATTCGCCCAACCTGCCGCTGCCCCTGCTCCCCCTCGACCAAGCCGCCCGGCGCGAACTCGAGGCGGCGCTGGTCGTGCTTGGCCTGAATTAGCGCAGACCCAGGCGAGGTCTGCACGGCCGAGGCCGGGCATCCGCTCTCGACGCGGGTAGCGGGCAGCTTCGCGGCTGGGCATTTCAGTAGCGCAGTCTCAGTGGCGCAGCGAGATGCCGTGCCCGATGCGGCGAAACAGCAAGGCAGCCACGATGGCGCCGACGATGAAGAACGACGCCCCCCACCAGTAGGCGACCGCGTAGCTCTGCACGGCGGCCTGGGCGGCGACCGCTGCCGTCGCGGGCAGGTGGGCGGCGACATAGTTGGTGGCCGCGGTGGCCGCGGTGGCCGCGAGGGTGTTGAGCAGCGCGGTGCCGATGGATCCGCCGACCTGCTGGCTGGTGTTGACCATGGCCGAGGCGACGCCGGCGAACTGGCCGTCGACCCCGAGGGTAGCGGTCTGCATCGAGGCGGGCATGATCGTTCCCATCGCGAGTCCGAGAATCATCAGCGGCGGCAGCACGTCGAGCACGTAGACGCTGTTCAGGTCGAGGTGAGTGAGATAGATCATGCCGATCGCGCCGAGGCTCATGCCGAGCGGCACCAAAACTTTGGGGCCAAATCGCGGCACGAAAATGTTCGTCGACAGCTGCGCGGCAAGCACGAGCATGGCGATCATTGGTAGGAAGGACAGTCCGGTCTGCATCGGCGAGTACTGCAACGACGTCTGCAGGTAGTAGGTCACGAACAGGAAGATGCCGAACATGCCCGCTCCGGCGATGAGAATCGAGATGTACGCGGCAGCACGGTTGCGATCCAGCACGATGGCCAACGGCAGAAGCGGATGCGCCGCCTTGCGTTGCCAGAGCACGAACGCGACCAGTAGAACCCCGGCCGCTGACAGCGTGCCCCAGGTAAGGATCGAATCCCAGCCGTCGGTCTCCGCGTTGGAGAATCCGTAGACCAGTCCGAACAGAGCACCGGAGACGAGCAACGTGCCGGGGATGTCGAGCTTGGGGCGAGGGCCCGTGCGCGTGGCGTGGCTGACGAAGATGGCCGCGCCGACGATGGCGATCACCGCGATGACGACGTTGATGTAGAGGTTCCAGCGCCAGTCGAAGTTTTCGGTGAGGTACCCGCCGAGGAGCAGACCGACGGCACCGCCGGCACCGGCGATCGCGCCGAACACGCCGAAGGCACGCGCGCGTTCCTTGCGAATCGTGAAGGTCGTGGTGAGCACCGCGAGGGCGGTCGGGGCGAGCAGTGCGCCGAATGCTCCCTGCAAGGCGCGGGCTCCGACCAGCATGCCGAAGCTGTCGGCCGCTCCGCCCAGCGCTGACGCGGCGGCGAATCCGATCAGACCGATGATGAAGGTGCGTTTTCGGCCGATCAGGTCGGAAAGGCGACCGCCCAAAAGCAGCAGGCTACCGAAGGCGAGTGAGTATGCCGTGACGATCCACTGGCGGTCGCCGTTGGAGAAGCCGAGATCGGCCTGGGCCGACGGCAGCGCGATGTTGACCACGGTGGAATCGAGCACGACCATGAGCTGGGCGAGCCCGACCACGCAGAGGGTCCACCAGCGGCGGGAGGTGGGTGGTGCGGCGACGATTTCGGGCGACGCGACGGAGGAAGTCTGTGACATGTCGGATACTCTATACGAAACTGAGTAGTTCCGGATCTTAACAGTTCCTGAATATGCGATAATTTACGAGTACGAAACACCAGGCACGAAATAGCAGGCACGAACGAAGGGGGCCAGCGATGACGCGCGATGCGAGCCCGCTCGAGGAGACCGTCGAGGAGGCCGCGAAACTGGGGCGCAAACGCGACCACACCCGCGACCCCGACATTCTCGACGCTGCCCTCGAAGTGCTCGCCGAAACCGGCTACGACGGAATGACCATGGAAATGGTGGCCGCCCGGGCCAGGGCGGGTAAAGCCACGCTCTACCGTCGCTGGCAATCCAAGGGCGAACTCGTCATCGACGCCGTCGCCTGCATGAAACGCGGCGACTTCGACCGCGACCACCTGCCAGACACCGGCACTCTGCGCGGCGACCTCGTGGCCATGATCAAGCCGCACGCCATCGAAGATGGCGCCCGCAAGATGCGCATCATGGCCGGACTCATGTCGATGATCTCCCGCAACCCCGAGCTCGCCGAGGTGGCGCGGGCGGCGATCGTGGAGCCGCGGGCATCCGCTAATCGCATTCTGCTGCAGCGCGCCATTGACCGTGGCGAGATTTCGGAGCACTCCGACATCGATAACCTCGCCATGCTCAGCCAGTCCATGGCCATCTACCGCGTGCTGGTGCTGCAGAAACCGGTCAATCGCGACTTCTTCATTCAGCTGATCGACGGCGTCGTGCTGCCCGCGGTCGGCCTGGGCCGCCCACTCGCCACGGTTGACGGCGGGGCGGGTGCAACTGACACGTGACAGTGAACACGGAGACTCGCGTGCTCGGGGCCACCAAGTGGCGAAGCCTCGAGCAGGACCACGAACGCCGCGCCGACGCGCTCACTCGGGCCAGGCGCGAGCGCGCGGCGACCGGTCAGACGCATCCGGTCGACGATTTTCTGTTCACCTACTACCCGTTTCGTCCCGGCCTGCTGCGCCGTTGGCATCCCGGTGCCGGCGTGCTGCTGCAGGACGCCGCCGACGACCCCCGCGCCAGCTGGAAGTGGTATCGCACGATAGGCACCGCCAGCCAGGTGGATGCTGCGGCCTTCTCCGAAAAGAACGAGCGCGTCATCCGTTTCATCGTAAATCTCCTCACGGCCACCCGGCAACGACCGGCCCACTTCGGCTGTTTCGGCCTGCACGAGTGGGCGATGGTCTACCGCCAGGGCGAACACCGGCACGTCGCGCCGCTGCGCCTCGGCCAGAGCGACACGGATGCCGTCGTCGCCGAAAGCCGCATAGCGTGCAGCCATTTTGACGCTTTTCGATTCTTCACTCCCGCAGCCCTGCCGCTCAATCGGCTGCAGCCGACCCGGGAGAACCAGCCGGCGATGGAGCAGCCCGGCTGCCTGCACGCCGGAATGGACATCTATAAGTGGGTAATCAAGCTCGGGCCCCTGGTTCCCGGTGAAGTTTTGCTCGACTCCTTCGAACTCGCGCGCGACATTCGCCGGCTCGATATGGAGGCCTCCCCCTACGACCTGAGCGACTGGGGCTATGCGCCGGTCGAAGTCGAGACCCCCGAGGGCAAAGCCGAGTATGTGCGCCGCCAACGCGGTTTCACTGAGCGCAGCAACCTGCTGCGCGATCGGGTCGTGAGCCTTCTCGCCTGAAATTGCTCGCGATTGCTCGCGATTGCTCGGTTGCCGCGGTTGCCAGCTTCTTTTCAGGTTTTGCCTCCGCGACGAGCGGATGCCCCTCGCCGCGGCGATCCTGGCGGGTCACGGCGAGTGCGCGCCCAGCTCAGAGCGGTCGGCAGCACCCATTTGGGTTATGCCGACCAAACCACATTGGCCGGGGCTCCGGACCATCTGTGCGGCCCGAAAAGACCTCGAGGCCGGAACAGAACAACGAATTGGAGCTCTCATGAACGCGATCACGAAGCACACGAACATTCGCAAGATCACCGCGCTGGGCATCACCGGCGCCGCAGCATCCGCTCTTATCATTGGTGGCTTCGTCGCCCCAGCCCAGGCGTTCGACGGCGACAGCACGAGCACCACGACGAGTACCAGCACCTCCACGGACAGCTCTTCGAAGCAGAACCGCCTCGACCTCATCGGCGACCTGTTCAACCTCTCCGGCAACGACTCGACCGGCAACGGCGTGCTCGGCAACGACACCTCGCTCGGTGGCGTGGCCAACGGCGGTCTGGTGAACGGCGGAGTCGTCAACGGCCCGCTCGTTTCAGACTCGCTCAACGGTGACGTCGCCTCGGGCAACGAGGTCGGCAACGGCGCGTCCGTCGGCAACGGCAACGACGTGGTCGCACCGATCGAAGCCCCCATCACCGCACCGATTGACGCCGGCAACGGCACCGATGTCGGCGGAGTCGACGTCGAAGATGTCAACAGCGGCGACATCAACAGCTCGGTCGACTCGATCGTCAACGATGTTCTCGGTGGCCTCGGCCTCGGACTCGGCCGCTAACCAACCCACCAGCAGCCAGGGCGTCTCCCCCTCGGGAGGCGCCCTTTTTGTGTGCGGTCGGTCGCGCGGGCAGTCAGTCGCGCGGGTACGACTCGATGATCTCGCGCATGCGGGGCAGGCCGAACTGGTCGGCGATGGCCACCCCACTGTGCGTGCCGAGGCGGGGGTCGGCATCCGCTTCGAGCAACAGCCGCAGAATGGCTTCGTTACCCCGAAAGACCGCACACGAGATCGCGGTCTGACCCATGGCGTTCACAACGGATGCGTCCGCCCCGCGCCGAAGCAGCTCACCGACGGTCTCGGGCTGCTGCTGGTAGGCCGCGACGATGAGCAGGGTGTCGCCCCGCGGGTTGAGAACGTTGAGGCCGACTCCGGCGTCGATCATTTCGCCCAGCGGACCGGTCTGGCCGTCGCGGGCGAGGTTGAAAACGCCCTCGATGACCTCGGGGCTGAGCCCGGATGTGTTCTCGTTCACTGCACTGCTCTCGCTCGTTTACCGTTGGCCCAGCGTAACCGGCGCGGGGCGGTGGTGAGCGATTGTGGTAAACAGCGACCGCAGCATCCGTGGTGAGATAGGGGGATGTTGCACCGAACCGCGCCCGAGCACCGTTTTGTTCCGTCCCTGGACGGCGTGCAGCTGGCCACCTATGAGCTCGGAGATCCCGAGAATCCGACCGTTTTCGTCGTGCACGGCTTCGCGTCGAGCGCGATCGCGAACTGGCACGCCACCGGCTGGACTCGCGACCTCACCCGCGCCGGCTTTCACGTGATCGGCATCGACCAGCGTGGCCATGGCGCAAGCGACAAGCCGCACTCCCCCGACGCGTACACGATGGAGCTGCTGGTCGGCGACGTCGAGGCCGTACTCGACGCCTACCTGCTCACCGAGGTGCGCTACGTCGGCTACTCCCTCGGCGCCCGCGTCGGCTGGCAGGCCGCCCGCGAAATGGGTGGCCGCATCACGCAGGCGGTGCTCGGCGGCATTCCCGACGGCGATCCGCTGAAACGTTTTCAGATAGCGGATGCCCGCGCCCACCTCGAGCACGGCACCGAAGTAACCGATCGCCTCACCGGCATCTTCCTCGAGATGGCGAAGGCCCAGCCGGGCAATGACCTCGCGGCGCTGGTTGCCTTGGTCGAAGGAATGCGTGGCGGGCCGCAGCCCGGACCGACCAACGCGCCGAACCAACCGGTGTTGTTCGCGACCGGAAGTGAGGACAGCATTCTCGATGCATCCAGGGCGTTGGCCGAGGCCACACCGAACGGTGGCTTCTTCGAGATTCCCGGCCGCAACCACTTCAACGCGCCCACGTCACGGCCGTTCCGCGAGGCGGCGATCGAGTTTCTGAAGGCTTAGCTTCTGAAGGCTTAGCCGAGCGACACGGTTCCGTCGTCGTCGACGTGCCAGCCGGGGTTGTGCGCGATCTCCCAGATGACGCCGTTCGGGTCGGCGACGTGGCCGTGAAAGATGCCGCCGAAGGCGCCGTCCTGGGCGGGCTTCAGCACGGTTCCGCCGGCGGCTTTCATGGCGGCAATCGTTGCAGTGACGTCGTCCCGGCTTTTGAGGTTGTGCGAGAGGGTGATGCCGGTCGCACCGGTGGTTATGTGTTCGCGTTGTAAGTCTTCGTCGAACTTCCGAGCGTCGAACAGGCCGAGCATGAGGCCGGGACCAACCTGGAAGAAGACGATCTCACCGGGAACGTCCACGAGCGGAGTCCAGCCCAGGCCGTCACGATAAAACGTGCGAACCGCCTCGAGGTCGCTGGTGGCCAGGGTGATGAAAATTTACGCGTTGTTCCATGCATCAAGTCTTACAGCCCGGCCTGAGCGTGGGTCAGTTGTCTGCATGGCGCTCGTGGCACTGGTTTGAGAGGTTGGCACTGGTTCAAACAGGGGCGAACCTCTCCAACACGTGCCGCGAGCGGGGGCGGGCGCAGGTCGACCTGCGCACTGAGTAAGCGGATGCCGCGGCTGCCGGCATCCGCTTTCCCGGTCGCCGGACGAGCCTTTACGCCGCGGGCGAACTCTTCGACTACCGTTGTACTATGACCGCACCAGACACCACAGCGCAGAACGAGGCAGAAACTGCCACTGCAACCAAGACATTTGCCGATCTCGGACTCAATGACGCCATGCTCAAGGCGCTCAAAGTCGTCGGCTACGAAACCCCCTCGGCCATTCAGGCCGCCACTATTCCCCCACTGTTGGAGGGTCGCGACGTTGTCGGACTCGCCCAGACCGGTACCGGAAAGACGGCCGCGTTCGCGCTGCCGATTCTGAACCGTCTCGACCTGTCGCAGAAGAACCCGCAGGCCCTCGTACTCGCGCCCACCCGCGAGCTCGCCCTGCAGGTTTGTGAGGCCTTCGAGAAGTACGCTGCCCACATGCGTGGCGTGCACGTGCTGCCGGTCTACGGCGGACAGGGTTACGGCCAGCAGCTGTCGGCCCTGCGTCGCGGCGTGCACATCGTCGTCGGTACTCCCGGCCGCATCATGGATCACCTGGCCAAGGGCACCCTTGACCTCACGGAGTTGAAGTTTTTGGTGCTCGATGAGGCCGACGAGATGCTGAACATGGGCTTCGTCGAGGACATCGAGACGATTCTGGCCGACACCCCGGACGACAAGCAGGTCGCCCTTTTCTCGGCCACGATGCCGGCGCAGATTCGCCGCATCTCCAAGAAGTACCTGCACGATCCCGAAGAGATCACGGTCAAGAACAAGACCACGACCAGCGCCAACACCACCCAGCGCTACCTGATGGTGTCGTACCCGCAGAAGCTTGACGCCCTCACCCGCATTCTCGAAGTCGAGAACTTCGAGGGCATGATCATTTTCGCCCGCACCAAGAACGAGACCGAGCTTCTCGCCGAGAAGCTGCGCGCCCGCGGCTATTCGGCCATGGCGATCAACGGCGACGTGCAGCAGGTGCAGCGCGAACGCACCATCAACCAGCTCAAGAGCGGCAAACTCGACATTCTCGTCGCAACGGATGTCGCTGCTCGCGGCCTCGACGTGGAGCGCATCAGCCACGTCGTCAACTACGACATCCCGATCGACACCGAGTCGTACGTGCACCGCATCGGCCGCACCGGCCGGGCCGGCCGCTCGGGAGCCGCGATCAGCTTCGTCACCCCGCGCGAGCGTCGCCTGCTCACCGCGATCGAGAAGGCCACCCGGCAGCCGCTCACCCAAATGCAGCTGCCGAGCGTCGAGGACGTCAACGTGACGCGCCTCACCCGTTTCGACGATGCCATCACCGCGGCATTGGATGAGACCGATCGCATCAGCAAGTTCCGCGATATTATCGCGCACTATGTCTCCCACCACGATGTGCCAGAGGTCGACGTGGCCGCTGCCCTGGCCGTGGTGTCGCAGGGCGAGACTCCCCTGCTGCTGTCCGCCGAGGATGTTCGCGCCCAGCAGCGCATCGAACGCGACGAGCGCGTTGAGCGCTCGGAGCAGCGCGGCGACCGCCCGGAGCGTGGCGGCCGATCCGACCGCCCCGATCGTTTCAATCGCGATGACCGTGGCGGCAGCCGCGACGATCGCGGTAGCTACGGCGCCCGCGACGACCGTCCGGTTCGCAGCGAACGCCCGGTGCGCTCCAGTGGCAAGCCGATGGCGCAGTATCGCATCGAGGTCGGCAAGCGTCACAAGGTGGAGCCACGTCAGATCGTCGGCGCCCTCGCCAACGAGGGTGGCCTGAGCCGCGACGACTTCGGGCACATCAAGATTCTGCCGGAGTTCTCGCTGGTCGAGCTGCCCGCTGACCTGTCAGGCGACGTGTTCTCCAAGCTGGAGAACACCCGCATCAGCGGCAAGCTCATCGAGCTGCGGGCCGACAAGGGCGGCGCTTCACGCTCCGCCGAGCAGAATGATCGCCCGCCGCGCGCCCCGCGCCGCGAGTACTAGAACCCTCGATCGCCTGAAACGCACCCTCGTCGTTCGCGACGAGGGTGCGTTTCAGTTATGTCTCGGCCATCTCGGGGGCTAATTAAGGAAGAACGCACCTCGGGCATCCTTGGTGACCAAAAACACGCGGCACCCGTTCGACACCCGGCAGGATCTCCTGATTTGGCCACCGCGGGTCAGCTCGCCGAAACGTCAATGAGTACCTTGCCGGTGGCGCCGCTCTCGACGAGGGCGTGGGCATCGGCTGTCTGCGCCAGGTCGAAGCGGTGCAGTGGGAGTCCGGCATCCGCTCCGATGGGCAGCGCGCCGTCTACGAGTGCTTCATGGATGGCCGCTGCGGCCTGCTGCACGACTTCGATGCCGACTGTGTAGAGCAGCAGAAACTGGTAGCGCACGTTGAGGCTGAAGTGTTTGCGCACGTCGAGGGTCATCAGATCGCCGCCGTTGTTGGCGTAGACGGCGATGGAGCCGCGGTTGCGAATAACCTTAAGGTTGAGGTCGGAGTTCTGGGCGGGGGCTACCTCGACGATGAGGTCGACTCCATCGGGTGCGATGGCTCGAATTTCAGCGGCGACATCGGAGTCGGTGTACGTGACGACGTGGTGGACGCCGGCGGCTTTCGCGAGGGCCGCTTTGACCGGCCCGCTCACCGTCGTGATCACCGTCGCTCCGGCCCAGCGAGCGAGTTGGATGGCGGCGTGACCGACGGCACCGGCGCCGCCCGCGACGAGCACGATCTTGCCGTCGAGCGCGCCCGGATGCAGGCGCCGCGGCCCGTCCTCGGCCACGGTAAGGGCGCGGTAGGCGGTGACGGCCGGCACTCCGAGGCTGGCGCCCTGGTCGAAACTGGCCGCGGCGGGCAGCAGAAACACACGTTCCGCGGGGACTACCGCGTATTCCTGGGCGGTGCCGCTGTTGGCCCGCTGATAGGCGGCGAGCGCGAGCCAGACGCGATCACCGACGGCCACGTTCGAGACTCCGGCTCCGACGGCGTCGACGAGTCCCGAGCCGTCCTGATTCGGCACCACGTCGGGAAAAGCCAGAGCTTCTCCCGGTTGTGAGCCGCGCCGCGACTTCCAGTCGGTCGGGTTCACACCACTCACCACGATACGCACGCGCACTTCGCTGGCTCCGGGTTCGGTCACCATTCGATCGACAAGGTGGAGCACGGACGGGTCACCGGTTTCGCTGTACACAATTGTCTTCATGGCAAACCCAACGCCTGCTGCGCCAATTTGTTCCCTGCGGTTTCGTGCGTTCGCTCGTGGCCTGCAGATTAGTGCGAATGGTCGTCATGGTGCCGGTGAATGCCTGGTCGATATCAATGTCGAGCTTGTCGGCTAGTACGAAGGTCCACCAGAGTGATTCAGCGAGCTTGTGCTTGAGTTCAGCGGTCGCGTCCGTCGATCGGCCAGGTTCCGTCGTGGACGAGCAGCAACCGGCCGACGTAGCAGACGTCATTGGTGTAGCCGATGGCCATTTCGTTCAGCGACCAGGTCTTGCCGTTGACGCGTTGTTCGAGAATTTCATAGAGCGCTCGCACACTGAGAGCCTCGGTGCTCGCGGCGGTCAGGCCCGATTCGTGTGTGGTCGTTGGCGCATCAGTCATCGCGCGGCATTCTCGTGGGCTGTCCAACGTTACGCGACGCGGCTGCGTGGCCCCGGCATCCGTAGCGGTCAGCGGGATGGCGGTCAGCGGGGTGGCGGTCAGCGGCGGCGAGCGCGGCGGCGTTCCCGCCAGGTCAGGGCGGCGAGCAATGCGGCCTCACTCTCCCGCTGCTGCCGGGCCGCGTCGCTCCGGGCGGCCCGGCGCTCCCGCCACAGCGCGACGTGTTCGGCCACGTCCCGGGTGGGCGTGACCACGGGCGGCCCACCCTGCAGCTGCCGGCGTGCCGACACCACCCGGCTGTTGAAATCCCTGAGAATCTCGGTGACCGCAGCCTCAGACTGCGCACTGTCTAGCCGCGCGTCGAGCTCGGCGTTCTCGGTGCGCAGGGTGAGGGCCGGCGGCCCGAGCCCGGTGATCTTCTCGCTCTCGATCTTCTGCCGAATCCACCAGTCCGGGTCATACCCACGCTCGAGGTTCGCGAGCGGCTTGCCCGCACCCGGCAGGTTGTCGAACTCACCGCGACGAATGGCCTGCTGAATAGCCATTTCCACGTACTGTGCGCGGGCTTCCATCATGGACTGCCCGGCGGAGTTCGTGTCCGTGTCGTCAGCCGCCGCGGAATCTGCTGGCGCCGGCGGCGACATCCGCTCGACCTGGTATCGAGCGGCGTTGAGTCGCGAGTCGGGGCGGTCCTTCTTACCGGTCATGGCTGCCAGCCTAGGTCGCCGGGGTGTCAGAGTTGTTCCGCGACCGACCCATCGCCTCAATGTTCGCGGCCTGGTGCGTGGTGCTACACAGGCCGTGACGACCGCGGCCACGACGAGCACGATGGCGGCGACCCACATCGAGCCACTGAGGCCGTGGGCGAAAGCCTCCGGCACCGGAACCCGGGCACGATGATGGCGAGCGCCAGCATGCCGAACAGGAGTTGAACGCTCCTCCACCAGAACACCTGCAGCAGTGCGCCAGTCCGAAGATCGCCAGCCGCGACAACACGGACCGAAGGCGAGTGTCCGCAGGAGGCGGCGGTCGCTCGCATTCTCGGTGAGCTGGGGCCGCTCTTCGACTCTCTCGACGCCATCACCACCGAGTTCACCGACGACGAGCAAGCGGTCGTGGCCCGTTACCTTCGCCGAGCCTCTCGAGAACTGTCGCCCGATGCCGCGAGCATGCGGTTCGGATCGGCACCCCCAACGGATGACTAGACTCGCGCCTTCGCGTGGGTAACGGGCGTCTCGCATTGTGCCGCAGAACGAGGTGGCTGGTACGTTGCAGGCATGAGCGAATCCACCGCGCCGACTCCAGAGCCGCTGCCTGCAGGCTGGCTGAGACTGGACCGGGCCGGTTGGTGGGGCACCTTCGCGGTAACCCCGCTGAACGGCATCATGCTCGGCATCGTGCCGATCAATCTCGGAACCACGACCGCTCGAAGTTTCGATATCTCGATCTGGTGGGGTTTCCTGATGGCCCTCGGAGCCATCGTGCCGGTGTTCCTGGTGCTCTACCTGGTGCAGCGACTGCGCTACCCGCAGGCCTGGGTGAGCTTCGACAGGAACGAACTGCGGGCCGGCCGCCGAGTCGTGCCGCTGGCTGACATCGTGTGGGCCCGACTCGAAATGTTCGACCGAAAGCGCGCCCACACCCGCATGCTCACGCTGCGGTTCGGCGCGGAGGGCGGGCCACGGGCATCCGTTCGCCTGCGCGGTCGCACCGCACAGACGCTGCCGACCGCGGTGACCGACATCGTTGCGGAGATCATCCGCCGGTCGTCGATTGCCGTTCCGCAGACCCCGAATGACCCTACCGGGCGCTTTGCCCGCTACAACTATCCCGGTTCGCTCGGCCGTGCCGACGCCCTCGAGGTCGTGCTGAACCCGCAGACCATCGACGATCCGGCCCCGGTGCTGATCGCCTAAGCGGATGCGTCGGCTTTCGCCGCATCGGAGGCGGCGGCCTCGTCGCTATGCGCGTCCCCGTGCGCGTGCGGCAGTTCCGGCTCGTCGGGCGGCAGCGCCTCGGCGGCCAGCTCGACGCGTTCCTCCCCCACGGCTGCGATGCCACCCAGAATCAGGACCCCACCGAGCAGCTGCAGCGGCGTCAGCACCTCGCCCAGCAGCAGCCAGGCGAAGAGCGACGCGAAGATAACCTCGAGCAGGCCCACGAACGAGGCGAGCCTCGACCCGAGAATTCCCGCCGCCGTGATGCCGGCCGCATAGGCGATCGCGGTACTGATAGTCGCCAGGGCGAGCAGCGGCACCCACCACGGCACGACCGTACCGAGCAGGGACAGGTCACGAAGCGATGCGGTGAACGGGAGCAGACCGGTCAGGCCGAGCAAACCCAGCACACCACCCCCGACCAGCAGCCCGAACGCCGCCAGCGCGATCGGCGGCAAGCCTTGGGCCGGGCGGGCGGCCACCACGAAGAACACGGCGCAGGCGATGGCCGCGCCGAAGGCGAACAGCACTCCCACCGGATCGACGGCCCGAATGGCGCCGGGCCCGATCACGAGCAGCAGCCCGCCTACGGCGAGAGCCGAGCCGAGCAAAACCGTGCGGCGCGGCATCCGCTTGGTCGTCACCCAGACAAAGCCGACCAGAATCAGCGGTGCGAGAAATTCAATGAGCAGCGCGGTCGTGACCGGAATGGTCTGCAGCGCGGCAAAATAGGCCAGTTGCGTGCACGCGACACCGACGATGCCCATTCCGAGCACCCGCCAGCGGCCCAGCCACAGGGCAGCCCAACGCCCGCGCAGCGAATACAGCGCGAGCGGCAGCAGCACGAGCCCGGCGGTCAACGCACGGGCTGTCACTGCCGCCGTCGGTGACCAGCCAGCCTCGAGCATCGGCTTGACCAGAGCGCCCGATGTTCCAAACGAGATGGCGGCAAGGGCAGCGACGATCAGGCCTCCCGGCAGGGACGAGATCTTCATGCTTCTCCTTCGGACGACAGGGGCCCGTCATGGTCTAAACTGGCCTACGCCACTGACAGTAGAACCGATTTGTTATGGAGTCAACTTGCATTTTGCCCCTGACACCGAGGAGGCTCTCGAATTTATGGTTCTGCTGGGCGACACCGATCCGGGCGCTTCGCGCAGTGGCCGTGACGAACTCGAAACGGTTGCCGACCTCGCCGCGCTGCTCGCGCCGATTCCGTTCACCGGCCGCATCGACGGCAACGATGCCGAACTGCTCGACGTGCGGCAGACCCGCGCGCTGCTTCGCCGGGTCTGGACCCTCGACCGCGATGATGCGGTCACCGAGGTCAACCGCATCCTGCGCGAGGCCAGGGCCCTCCCCCAGCTCGCTTGCCACGACGTGTCGGACTGGCACCTGCACGCGACGGTGCCCGAGGCACCCCTCGGCGAGCGGATGCGCGTGGAGGCTGCCCTGGCACTGATCGACGTGATTCGCAGCGACGAAATGCGGCGCCTGCGAATCTGCGAAGCGGATGACTGCACCGGCCTGGTTCTCGACCTCTCCCGCAACGGGTCCAAACGTTTCTGCAGCGTGCGCTGCGGTAACCGCATGAACATGATCGCGTTCCGCGAGCGTCAGGCCGTCGGAACTACTGCTGCGGTCACTCCTCGCGCATGCGAATGACGACGTTACCGATCTTTTGGCCGGCCGCCACGTACTCGTAGGCTTCACGAATCTGCTCGAGCGGGTAGCTTCGATCGATCACCGGCCGAAATTCACCCGAGGCGACCAGCCCCTGCAGAAATAGGGCGTCCTCGCGCGTGTCCCGGGGAATGGGAAACAGCACTCGCTTCCGGCGCAGCAGGGGCGTTATGAGCGCCAGAACCGGGTTCTGCCACAGGGTGCCGAGCTCCGACGAAACATAGATTCCGCCCGGAACGAGAAGGCTCCGGCACCGTCCGAAGGAGCTCTTGCCGACAGCATCGAGCACAACGTTGAATTCATTGTCGAGGCCGGTGAAGTCCTCCCGGCGGTAATCCACGACTCGTTCGGCGCCGAGCGATTCCACCAGGGCCAGATGGGCGGTGGCACAGACCGCCGTGACACGGGCGCCGAGTTGCACCAGAAGTTGCACGGCGGCCGACCCGATACCTCCCGTACCGCCGTTGACCAGCACATTCTGCCCGGCCGCGACCCGGGCCGCCCGAATCATGTTGAGCGCGTAGTGGGCGCCCTCGATGATCGGCGCTGCCTGCTCATACGATGTCCCGGCCGGGATCTCGGCAACGAGCCCGGTCTCGGCGATGGTCAGATACTCGGCATGGCCGCCGAATTTCACGCCGTTGTAGCCGAACACCCGCTGGCCGACTGCGAAAGCACTGACGCCGGTACCGACGCCCATGATCTCGCCGGCGAATTCGCAGCCCAGAATCGTCGCCCTGGGCGCTCGCAGTCCACTGAACAGCCGTACCACGAGGGGCTTGCCGCTGAGAAACCCGCAGTCCGTGCGATTGACCGTGCTGGCAAAGACCCGCACGAGCAGGTCTCCTGCATTCGGCACCGGAGGCGACGCCTCCTCGACGTGCACGAAGCTCGGGGGTCCGTAATGGCGGTACACGGCGGCTTTCATGCGGCACAGCGTACTCTCGAACGACAAATCGCTCTCGATCGACCGCGGGAGCGACGCAGGCACATCCGTTAAGGACAAGATTCCGTTAGTCTTTTAATTGCTTTCAGACGGAATTACGCGAATCTCGCCGATAAACCATACCGAATTCCCGTGCCAATTCTTGACCCATTCGCGGGTTAGGCCTAACGTGATATGCGAATACATAGCTAGGTGAAGAGGGTACGTGAAACATTGGGGGGTTCAATCGTGATTGGTTTAGCTAAAGGGCGCGCTGTCCGACCAGTCTGGGCATGGCTGGCACTGGCACTGGCCCTGGCCCTGGTAGCAATACTGGGCTTTTCGTCGTCTCCCACAGCACAGGCTTTACCGCCGGGGCCACCGTCGCACACCTTGCCTTCCCCCGGGGATGGAACGGCACACAACGACGCGCTCGGGAGCCAATTCGACGAGCAGCTCAATCTGGCCCTGCAGTACATGCGCACGGCCGCAGACGAGTTCACGTACTTCGACATGGCTGCTGCAGAAGAAGCCGGGGCATCCGCTGCCACTCGTGAGATCGGTAGCCTGATCAATCAGCTCGCGGTCTCGCAACGCGGAGCGGGCGAGAAGCAAATGACCACCATGCTGAGCGTTCCGATCTGGGGCAATTGGTGCGGTCCGGGCCACGGTGGCGGTAACGCTGTCGACGTGCTCGACTCCATCTGCCAGACCCATGACTATTGCTACGCTGCACGCGGCTATTTCGCTTGCTCGTGTGACCGCCAAATTGTTCTCGACATTCGCAATAACATTTATCGCATGACGTCCGGAGAGCGTGTTATGGCCGCTGCCGTCAGCACCTACTTCACCTATTGTCTGTGTAATCCGTTCGCTTAAGACGGGAGAATCCGCATTATGTCCACCGCCCAAACATCCGGCCGCAATTCGAATGAGACCAACCGGCCCGTTGTCACCTGGTCGCTCATGGTTTTGGCGCTCATCGTCGTGGCACTCATACCGGATTGGACCGAATCGGGAGCCAACAGACCCCTCTGGCTCTTTGTGGTTCCCATCGTTTTGGGCCTGGGCGGTGCGGTGTTCGCGGTACGCACCCGTCACTTCTGGTGGGCCTTCGTTTCCGCCGTCTGGGGTTTCGCCCTGATCCAATGCCTGATCCTCGTCGTCACGCTGGTCAGCGGCCCTTGACTCGCGTCACCGCTGCACGCGTGGCGACGGCAAGCGTAGTCTGGACAAACTGCCCAAACGCGCACCCGACAGACAAGGCTTCACATGCTCCCGCTCACCGAAACGGATATCCGGGCCGCGTTCATCAACGCTTCCTTGAGTGAGCGCAAGGCGGTGACCCTGCCGTCGAACCTGGCAACGCTCGCCTGGGACAAGCTCGACTATCTCGGCTGGCGTGACCCCAAGGCTCCCGGCATCGGCTACATCATCGCCCTGCTCGATGACGACCCGGTCGGGCTACTGCTGCGCGAGCGCAGGGGAAAGATGACTACGCGACCGCAGTGCTCGTGGTGCAATGACGTGCAGCTGCCCAATGATGTGGCGTTCTTCAGTACCAAACGCGCGGGGCAGGCCGGGCGAAACGGCGACACCATCGGCATTCTGGCCTGTGCCAATTTCGAGTGTTCGGTGAACGTTCGCAAGCTTCCCTCTGTCGCCTACATCGGCTTCGACGTTGAGGCCGCACGGCAGCAGCGCATCGAAGCGCTGGGCGAGCACGTACGAAACTTTCTGCAGGACGTGCGCGACGGCTAGTGAGGTGCGGAGTCCTCCGAGCTGACATTGAGCTTGTCGTACTGGCCGGGTATGAGTGCAGGCTGAGCCCAGTCGTCGGAGTTCCGGCGGGTTGGCCACGAGTCAACTCAGCAAAGTCGACCGCCGCGGTCGAACATCGCACTCGGGCATCGGCGACGCGGAACGGCAGCAATGCTGATGGGCGGTGACGTGGGACATGCGCGAACTTTCGGTACGTACTTGTGACGAGAAATCGCTCATTACTTCTACACCACCACGTCGGAACTAAATCGCTGCGGCGATGAAATACGAGCTGCTATCACGTCTTGTGCCTTAGCAGTGGTACCAGCGTCGATAAATTCGGATCCGGCGGCCCAATTTCTCGCGGGGATTATTTTTGAGGTTCTATCGTTTTTGTGTTCGATTGGCGGTAGAATGGGTGTCAAGGAGGCAATGGCGCCCATGTTCATGGAAAACCCGAGCGAGGCCAGCTCGAACCCCGTCGTTGCGGCGGTGGAGCAGGCTCGGGATGCGTTGTTGGCGGCGTTGGGCGGGGTGTCATTCGGGTT
>NZ_SOGP01000013.1:0-3326 GCF_004403435.1 Cryobacterium sp. TMT1-66-1 | reverse complement strand
TTCGTCAGTACGGGAATATCAACCCGTTGTCCATCGACTACGCCTGTCGGCCTCGCCTTAGGTCCCGACTTACCCAGGGCGGATTAGCCTGGCCCTGGAACCCTTGATCTTTCGGAGGACGGGTTTCTCACCCGTCTTTCGCTACTCATGCCTGCATTCTCACTCGTGTGGCCTCCACGGCTGGTTTACACCGCCGCTTCGCTGGCCACACGACGCTCTCCTACCCATCAACACGGCTGAACCAACACCACAAGGGTGTTAGCTAACCAAAAATATCAATGCCACAACTTCGGTGGCGTGCTTGAGCCCCGTTACATTGTCGGCGCGGAATCACTTGACCAGTGAGCTATTACGCACTCTTTCAAGGGTGGCTGCTTCTAAGCCAACCTCCTGGTTGTCTGTGCAACTCCACATCCTTTCCCACTTAGCACGCGCTTTGGGACCTTAGTTGGTGGTCTGGGTTGTTTCCCTCTCGACGATGAAGCTTATCCCCCACCGTCTCACTGCTGCGCTCTCACTTACCGGCATTCGGAGTTTGGCTGACGTCAGTAAGCTTTTGGGCCCCATCGGCCATCCAGTAGCTCTACCTCCGGCAAGAAACACGCAACGCTGCACCTAAATGCATTTCGGAGAGAACCAGCTATCACGAAGTTTGATTGGCCTTTCACCCCTATCCACAGCTCATCCCCTCCATTTTCAACTGAAGTGGGTTCGGTCCTCCACGACGTCTTACCGTCGCTTCAACCTGGCCATGGATAGATCACTTCGCTTCGGGTCTAGGACATGCGACTGAATCGCCCTATTCAGACTCGCTTTCGCTACGCATTCCCCTCTCGGGTTAAGCTCGCCACATATCACTAACTCGCAGGCTCATTCTTCAAAAGGCACGCTGTCACCAGAACAAAGCTGGCTCCAACGGTTTGTAAGCAAACGGTTTCAGGTACTATTTCACTCCCCTCCCGGGGTACTTTTCACCTTTCCCTCACGGTACTTGTTCACTATCGGTCATGTAGGAGTATTTAGGCTTATCAGGTGGTCCTGACGGATTCACACGGGATTTCTCGGGCCCCGTGCTACTTGGGATACTTCTCGGGCGATTGCTGCATTTCGACTACGGGGTTCGCACCCTCTATGACCAGGCTTTCAATCCTGTTCGTCTATACAACGTTCTAACCCTTACCATTCGGTAGAATAGGCAGAAAAGTCCCGCAACCCCGACCATGCAACGCCTACCGGCTATCACACATGATCGGTTTAGCCTCATCCGGGTTCGCTCGCCACTACTAACGGAATCACTATTGTTTTCTCTTCCTGTGGGTACTGAGATGTTTCACTTCCCCACGTTCCCTCTACCCGCCCTATATATTCAGGCGGGAGTCACCAGGTCACCTCACGGGCCTGGCGGGGTTTCCCCATTCGGACATCCTCGGATCACAGTTCGTTTATCAACTCCCCGAGGCTTATCGCAGATTACTACGTCCTTCTTCGGCTCTACATGCCAAGGCATTCACCGTTTGCTCTTAAAAATTTGAAATCACATGAGTTTGAATCGATTAAGTGCCGCGAATAAATTCGCGACCGAAATTGACCAATGATCACAGCACTCAATAAAGAGTGCATAGATCTTTGTAATTGACCGCAGCATCCGAAGATCACTGCGGCAAATTTAAGATGCTCGCGTCCACTGTGTAGTTCTCAAAGTACGGGCGGTACCCTTCCCGCCGGCACGTGATGCCAACGAGAAAAAGTCCAGAAGAAACAGATCAACCCAGAACTATGCGTCCCAGATTGTTCCGGTCCCTCAGGACCCAACAGCGTGCCTATGCAAGTCTCTCAACCCGTCGCATTTCCAACCTCCGAGGAGGCGTACCGTGCGGCGAGAAGCCGTTCTTACATCAATGTCAATGTTCCACCCATGAGCGCCATCGGAAGACATTCGCTTCCGTATGACTGGCCGCCATATTCCGCTGTATACAGACGGGACGGCACGTGCTCCTTAGAAAGGAGGTGATCCAGCCGCACCTTCCGGTACGGCTACCTTGTTACGACTTAGTCCTAATCACCGATCCCACCTTCGACAGCTCCGTCCCTTACGGGTTCGGCCACTGGCTTCGGGTGTTACCGACTTTCATGACTTGACGGGCGGTGTGTACAAGGCCCGGGAACGTATTCACCGCAGCGTTGCTGATCTGCGATTACTAGCGACTCCGACTTCATGAGGTCGAGTTGCAGACCTCAATCCGAACTGAGACCGGCTTTTTGGGATTCGCTCCACCTTGCGGTATCGCAGCCCTTTGTACCGGCCATTGTAGCATGCGTGAAGCCCAAGACATAAGGGGCATGATGATTTGACGTCATCCCCACCTTCCTCCGAGTTGACCCCGGCAGTATCCCATGAGTTCCCACCATTACGTGCTGGCAACATAGGACGAGGGTTGCGCTCGTTGCGGGACTTAACCCAACATCTCACGACACGAGCTGACGACAACCATGCACCACCTGTATACCGACCTTGCGGGGCACCTGTTTCCAGGCGTTACCGGTATATGTCAAGCCTTGGTAAGGTTCTTCGCGTTGCATCGAATTAATCCGCATGCTCCGCCGCTTGTGCGGGCCCCCGTCAATTCCTTTGAGTTTTAGCCTTGCGGCCGTACTCCCCAGGCGGGGAACTTAATGCGTTAGCTGCGACACGGAGACCGTGGAATGGTCCCCACATCTAGTTCCCAACGTTTACGGCATGGACTACCAGGGTATCTAATCCTGTTCGCTCCCCATGCTTTCGCTCCTCAGCGTCAGTTACGGCCCAGAGATCTGCCTTCGCCATTGGTGTTCCTCCTGATATCTGCGCATTCCACCGCTACACCAGGAATTCCAATCTCCCCTACCGCACTCTAGTCTGCCCGTACCCACTGCAGGCCCGAGGTTGAGCCTCGGGTTTTCACAGCAGACGCGACAAACCGCCTACGAGCTCTTTACGCCCAATAATTCCGGACAACGCTTGCACCCTACGTATTACCGCGGCTGCTGGCACGTAGTTAGCCGGTGCTTTTTCTGCAGGTACCGTCACTCCCAGGAAAACCCAGTCGCTTCTTCCCTACTAAAAGAGGTTTACAACCCGAAGGCCGTCGTCCCTCACGCGGCGTTGCTGCATCAGGCTTGCGCCCATTGTGCAATATTCCCCACTGCTGCCTCCCGTAGGAGTCTGGGCCGTGTCTCAGTCCCAGTGTGGCCGGTCACCCTCTCAGGCCGGCTACCCGTCGTCGCCTTGGTGAGCCATTACCTCACCAACTAGCTGATAGGCCGCGAGCTCATCCTTGACCAAAATT
>NZ_SOGP01000012.1:0-2334 GCF_004403435.1 Cryobacterium sp. TMT1-66-1 | reverse complement strand
GGTCTGACCTCGACCGTCGCGGTCAGCGACGTCGAGCTGGCCGAGTGGTTCCCCGACGGGCGCCGGAACGTGTCGGACGAGTATGACCAGCCCGACTTGTCGCGGGTGCTGGCATCGATGAAAGCGAACCGGCACTTCACGTTGCTGTTGGCGTGGCGTCGTTACGTCGACACCAAGGACGCGGGGAAGAAGTATGGGTATTCGCAGTTCTGCGCCCTGTTCACCGACTACCTCCGCACCCATGACCTGGTCGCGGTGCTGCGCCATGAGCCAGGTCGAGCGATGCTGGTCGACTGGGCCGGCGACACCATGGACGTCGTCGACACCATCACCGGCGAGGTGGTGCGAGCGATTCTGTTCGTCGCGGTGTTGCCGTTTTCGGGACTGATGTTCTGCCGCGCTTACGCGGATATGAAGTCTCCGGCGTGGCTCGACGCGCACGTTCAGGCGTTCGCGTTCTTCGGCGGCGTGACGCAGATCGTCGTGCCCGACAACCCGACGACATCCACCCACCAAACCCATAAGGGTGATGCGGAGCGGATCGTCAACGCCAGATATCAGCAGCTCGCTGATCACTACCAGACTGCGATTGTCCCGGCCAGAGTGAAAAAACCGCGTGACAAGGCTGCAGCCGAGAATGCGGTGAACGTGGTCAACAAGCGCGTCATCGGCTACCTCGAGGACGACGTCTTCACGACGCTGGGCGAGTTGAATGCTGCGATCGAGGAACGGGTGCGGGAGATCAACCACGACATCCGCCGCGCCGACGACACCACGCGGTGGGAGCGGTTCGACAGCGAGGAGCGGGAGCTGCTGACCCCTCTGCCTGATGCCGGGTTCGAGGACGTCGAGTGGAAGGAGCTGAAGGCGGCCCGGAACTACCACGTCACCGCGGACACACAACGGTATTCGGTGCCGTTCGCTCTGGCGGGCAAGCTGCTGCGGGTTCGGCTGACGTCGTCACGGGTGACGGTCTTCGACGGGCACGAGAGCATCTGCGAACACCCGCGGCTGACGGGACGCAAGGGCCAGTACTCGACCCTGCCGGACCATGTCCCGCCGCAGCACCGCGATATTGACGGGCTGTGGTCGAGGCGGTGGTTCACCGACCGGGCGCGCAGCGTCGGTCCGGCCACCGTCACGGTGATCGAGCAGATCCTGGACAGCCAGGTGATCGAGGCGCAGGGCTACCTGTCCTGCCAGAACATCCTCGACGGGCTCGGCAAAAACAACCGGCAACGGCTGGAGGCGGCCTGCCAGGAGCTCGTGAACCGCAGCGCCCATCCGACCTATTCGACACTGAAACGCTTGATGGCCGCGATCGACAGCGATGCGAAGAAACCCCGGCCGATGGTCCCGGCCGCCTCCACCCGCAAACGCGTCAGCACCGTCGTGTTCCGCGACACCATGCCGGATGTTTATGTCCGTGACGCCTCGCACTACGCCCGCGACGAGGAAGGGAAGTGATGTTCACCAGCGTTGATTACGACAAGTTCCGGGCTCTGCGCGTGACCCACGTCGCGACCCGGCTGGAGGAACTCATCCAGGACGAAGCCAACGACACCCTCACCCCCGAGCAGCTGTTCCTCACCGCAGTCGACGACGCGTTGGAGTCCCGACGGATCAACAAGGTCGACAAGCTCATCCGTCAGGCTGCGTTTCCGATCCCGGGCGCCACCGTGGCCGAGGTCGACTATCGCGAGGGACGCGGCATTACCCAGGTCAGAATGCGACGCTATGCCGCCCATGACTGGCGCTCCGATGCAACGAACCTGCTGATCATCTCGCCCACCGGAGGCGGGAAAACCTATCTCGCCTGCGCCCTGGCTATCGGCGCCTGCGAGAGCGAGCATTCGGTGCTCTACTACCGGATGGACGACCTCGCCCGAAAGCTCGTCATCGCTCGCGGCGACGCCATCGCCCACCAGAAACTGTTGAACGAGCTCTCGAACATCGACCTGCTCATCATCGACGACTTCCTCACCGTCGGCATCGACAGCGACGCTGGCAACGATCTGTTCGCGATCCTCGCCAACAGGGAGCACCGGCTCCCGACGATGATCGCCTCGCAGACCGGACCCGCGCACTGGGTCGCCGAGCTGCCCGACCGAGTCGCAGCGGACTCGATCGTGAACCGCCTCGCCAACAACGCCCGCATCATCAAGCTCGGCCAGATCGACATGCGCCAGCAGCGCAACGACCAAGCCCGCGCCCAGAAAGGCTACTGGGAATAACCCCAAGGCGGCCCGGGCACCACTCCCGGGCCGCTACCACCTCGTCAGAACTTTGTTACCAACTACCTGGACTGGCGCTACCATCAAGCGCTACTCGCCA
>NZ_SOGP01000026.1:0-1881 GCF_004403435.1 Cryobacterium sp. TMT1-66-1 | reverse complement strand
AACCGCCCAAACTAATCCAGTAATGCTAAGCATCTGAATCCCCTAGATGGATCCCTTCGGGGTGAAGCGTGGGGCCTAGCGTGCGACCCTATGCTGGTGCGGTTAGCGTATTAACAGGTGTGACGCAGGAAGGTAGCTGAGCCGGGCGATGGTTGACCCGGTCTAAGGATGTAGGCCGAGAGATAGGCAAATCCGTCTCTCATATAAGGTTGAGACCCGATGGGTAGCCCGTAAGGGTGAAATCAGTGATCCTATGCTGCCAAGAAAAGCATCGACGCGAGGTTTTAGTCACCCGTACCCCAAACCGACTCAGGTGATCAGGTAGAGAATACTAAGGAGATCGAGAGAATCGTGGTTAAGGAACTCGGCAAAATGCCCCCGTAACTTCGGGAGAAGGGGGGCCTGAGGCGTGAACGGACTTGCTCCGGGAGCGTTCGAAGGCCGCAGAGACCAGTGGGAAGCGACTGTTTACTAAAAACACAGGTCCGTGCTAAGTCGCAAGACGATGTATACGGACTGACGCCTGCCCGGTGCTGGAAGGTTAAGAGGAACGGTTAGCCGCAAGGCGAAGCTGAGAATTTAAGCCCCAGTAAACGGCGGTGGTAACTATAACCATCCTAAGGTAGCGAAATTCCTTGTCGGGTAAGTTCCGACCTGCACGAATGGCGTAACGACTTCCCAGCTGTCTCAACCGCGAACTCGGCGAAATTGCATTACGAGTAAAGATGCTCGTTACGCGCAGCAGGACGGAAAGACCCCGTGACCTTTACTACAGCTTGGTATTGGTGTTCGGTGTGGCTTGTGTAGGATAGGTGGGAGACTGTGAAGCTTGGACGCTAGTTCAGGTGGAGTCATTGTTGAAATACCACTCTGGTCATATTGGATACCTAACTTCGAACCGTGATCCGGTTCAGGGACAGTGCCTGGTGGGTAGTTTAACTGGGGCGGTTGCCTCCTAAAAAGTAACGGAGGCGCCCAAAGGTTCCCTCAACCTGGTTGGTAATCAGGTGTCGAGTGTAAGTGCACAAGGGAGCTTGACTGTAAGACTGACAAGTCGAGCAGGGACGAAAGTCGGGACTAGTGATCCGGCAGTGGCTTGTGGAAGCGCTGTCGCTCAACGGATAAAAGGTACCTCGGGGATAACAGGCTGATCTTGCCCAAGAGTCCATATCGACGGCATGGTTTGGCACCTCGATGTCGGCTCGTCGCATCCTGGGGCTGGAGTAGGTCCCAAGGGTTGGGCTGTTCGCCCATTAAAGCGGTACGCGAGCTGGGTTTAGAACGTCGTGAGACAGTTCGGTCCCTATCCGCTGCGCGCGCAGGAAATTTGAGAAGATCTATCCCTAGTACGAGAGGACCGGGATGGACGAACCTCTGGTGTGTCAGTTGTTCCGCCAGGAGCACCGCTGATTAGCTACGTTCGGAACGGATAACCGCTGAAAGCATCTAAGCGGGAAGCCGGCTTCGAGATGAGATTTCCATCCCTTCGGGGGAGAGGCTCGCAGCTAGACTACTGCGTTGATAGGCCGGATGTGGAAGTGGGGACTAAAGACCCATGGAGCTGACCGGTACTAATAAGCCGATAATTTGATAACACTCAGTTTGAAGAAGCTGCTTTAGCGTCCACTATGTGGTTCTCGATGTACGGTCGAGAACAACGTCCTCGTCACGAGGACTCTATATAACTAAATAATATAGAATCGATTCATCGCAAGATGTTTCGGCGGCTATAGCGAGAGGGAAACGCCCGGTCACATTCCGAACCCGGAAGCTAAGACTCTCAGCGCCGATGGTACTGCAGGGGGGACCCTGTGGGAGAGTAGGACACCGCCGGACTTAACTTAGAAACACCAGAAAAGCCATCCCTCCGGGGATGGCTTT